>DRLW01000311.1 GCA_011375275.1 Bacteroidota bacterium | reverse complement strand
CAGCGTTGAGCTCGATCTCCTCGTCGTAATCGACGTTGCCGGTATTGGTGAGAATGAATTCCTTGATGAAGTAATTGTCGTGATACTGCTGGCTGAACGCATGAACGCGGCGTGTAAAGGTCAAACCTATCGAGGTATTGACGACGTTGGTAACGATGCGGTCCGCTAACTGGTCCGGATCAATCTCGTCGTAGTCATTGCTGTAAGGAGCGGATACATTGTTGCCATCGACATAAACAGTTGGGATCGGGAATTTTGCCGTTTGTTTGAGCTCGATCGGGAAGAGAGACTGCTCAACATAGTCTTTGGCGAAATAAATCCCGAAAACGCTCCAGCTCTCCCCCTGCGCATCGGTGAAATCCTGCACAGCAATCCAGGAACGCTTGATCACAGCGTTGTCTGTCTGGGGATAGTCCGCGGGCCAGATCAGACCTTCGTAGTAGGCATTATTCCATGCGCGTTCGGAACCATAGGCCGAAATATGACTTTGCAGCGAGCCAACGCGGATATACGATTTGGCAGAAGCAGCGACCTGGGCCTCAGCCGGTTGCGAGAGAAAACCCACCGGGCTGATAAGAATCAGCATGCAGACTAAAGAGCGATTTTTTCTTTTCATTCGTTTCAAAACAGAGCCGGTTTTAACCTGAAAAATTCGTGAATCCTGAGAATACCCACCTGCTCCGGCTTTTTTCCGAAAAGCACAGGTCGGA
Source organism: Bacteroidota bacterium (assembly GCA_011375275.1). GTDB lineage: Bacteria > Zhuqueibacterota > Zhuqueibacteria > Zhuqueibacterales > Geothermadaptataceae > Geothermadaptatus. The sequence continues at coordinate 9,091 of DRLW01000311.1, read as the reverse complement.
ACATAAATCCGGCCTGGTCAGATAACCAGATCGCCGGCACATGGGTTCAGAAGCTGATTTTGATACCAAAAGTGATATCGCGTGGATTGAGAAACGTCAACGAGCGCAGGTTCGGCATGTCGATATAAGCTTTTGTGTCCAGAATCCGTTGCAGGTCAGCCTCGCTTTTGCTCGGGTCTGTCGGGTCATAAGGCTCGTATGCGACACCCTCAGCGCGGACATCACCGATTTTGTCATTGCCTTTCTGGGCGCCTTCTTCCCAGGGCAGCCGCAGAGATTCGAGATAATCGTAGTAGTCGAAAATATTGGCAAAACCGGCAAAGCTGAGATAGCGCGTGTTGAACAGATTGATCACATCGAGATAGAAACGAACCTGATAGGAGCGCAACGCGAAGGTTTTGGACAAGCGCAGATCGATGCTGTAGCGATCTTTCCAGCGCACGTTATCGACCACGCCGGGAATATTTTTCGGGTTGTATGTCGCGAACGCTCCTGCTTTCCAGTTGGCCAGCAGGCTGATGTTCCAGTCGGCAAGGAGGCGGTTGCCGAGAAACTCCGGCCCGAAATCATCCGGTGTGCGCACAATCAGGTTGGCGCGGGCATAAGGCTGCGGCCGGGGCCTGGCCTGATACGGATTCTGACGAACGTAATCGCGCTGCTTGTTGGGGTCCTGATAGTATCGCCTCAGGCCGAAATAGCCCGAAGTGCGCACCTCATAGGTATAATTGACGAAGCCGGATATCCAATCACCCAATCGCTTGTTCAGGGTGAGCTCAAATCCACGGATGTCTTCGTAGTTGTTGTTTTCCGGAATGTTATACTGCACCGCGGCGTTCAGGCTCTCGTAATAGATCCAGCCGGGCTGGTTGGTGATGTCTTTGTAATACGCCGCGATCGTCAACAGCCAGGCATTATATAGATTATGCTCATAGCCGAGTTCATAGGCAACGGTGCGCTCAAAACGCAGGTCCGGGTTGCCAATCGAGGTGACCAGGCCGTTTGACTCGCGCTGCAGGCGGAAACGAAAAGTCGAAGAGGGCTCCTGGGTGAAGTGCCCGTAGTTGAAATAGAATTTCGAGTTTTCCGTGATCGGGTGAGCAACGCCGAGACGCGGGGACAGGTACCAGTCTGCCCTGGCTGCGGCGGTTGGCGCCTGATTCTCGATTTCATTGCCAAAGCCCTCGCGGAAGAGATCGTCGTATGGGGCCAGATCAAAGCGCACGCCGTTGGCATCGGAATAGTCCAGGCGCAGGCCGACGTTGGCGATGAAACCCCGGAATTCCAGCTTGTCCTGTACGTAGAGGCCAAGCCGAAATGGGAAGCGGCGATAGAACTGCTCGCGATTCCAGGTGGTCATCGACGGGTTTTCGGCAAAAGACTTGATGTTGTAGTCGTTATACACGATTTCTACGCCGGCTTTGAGTTGATTCACACTGTTGAGCTGGCTGGTAAAATCGCTGCGAAATTTGGTCGTCGAGATGACGCTGCGGTCACGGCCGATATTCATCCAGCCACCGATACTCATGCCGTCGATTCCTGAAACGCCGTAGCCGTAGTAGCCGAAGGGAGCCTCGTCGGTGAAAAATCCCGGTACCGGCTGATATTTTCTGCTGGTGTCGCGGTCAGCCATTTTAAAAGTGCTGTACCGGTTGATATTGTGCTGCAGCGTCAGGGTGTAAAAAGTGCGTGAATTGAGCATGTGCGTCAGAGTCAGGCCGGCATAGGTGCGGTAAACCGAGCTCGGGCTGAAATATCCGGGCATGAACAGAATGCTGTTGCCACTGCTGCTGTTGACGAGATCCGCGACCTCGGACGTGCTGCGCAGAACCCGTCCGGTCGGGGTGGTCGTCCAGTTGTAGGGTGAAACCGAGTGTACCTCACCATAGAGGCCGGTGATGTTCAGCTTGATGTCGTCCCGTATGTTGGAAGTGAGTTTGATCTGTGTAGAGTTGTCTGAGTAGCTGTCTCTGGAAAGAGGGAAGATAAACATTTCCCGCTCCCGAAAGTGGGAGACGAAAAAGCGGGCTGCGCCCAGCTTTTTACCGATGAGCGGTACCGGCCCGCCGAAACCGGCATCGAAAACATAGTCTGGCTTGTCGATGTCGAGCTGGCGGCGATGCTGCCACTGCCACAGGCGTTGTGCTCCGGTCGGAGTCAGGTCGTTGCTGGGATCGTTGTCCGCCATCAGGGCCTCGGAAACAGCGTTCCACCCCTCGAAAGTCGGGTACTGCCGCCGGGTGTAATCATCCCAGCCGCCGTTGTTGGTGCCAACCCAGGCTACGGCCGGGTCCATATAGGGCCGGATGAAGTAGCTGTCCGGATCGAGCAGGGATGGGCCGAAATTTTTCGGTGCGGCCGGACTGTACTGCACGGTGAATCCGCCGGAATATCTTTTCGCATCCCCCTCGCGTGAAATAACGTTGATCAGCCCGGAGCGAATGTTGCCGTATTCCGCATTGAACCCGCCTGTCTGCACCGTGATTTCCTTGATAGAGTTCAGGCTCAGCGCTGTGAACGGGATATTCGAGCGTTCGTCGTTGAGAGCGATGCCATCGACGAGAAAGGCTGTCTGGCGCGGGCCGCCGCCACGGATGATCACACCCTCGCTGCCCTGCTCGATCCCGGCCTGCAGAACCAGCACCTGATCGACGGTCTTCAGCGGCAACGCGGAGATTTCACTGGATTTGATGTGCATTTCGCTGGCAGACACATCAGGGGTCACAGCAGGACGCTCGGCAACGATCGTGACCTCTTCCATGCCCAGCACTTCTGCCTGCAAAGAGACCGATACCCGCGTGGTCTGATCGATATTGACGACAACGGAACGCAACACAGCAGTCGTGTAACCGATCATGCGAATTTTCAGGGTGTAAACTCCGGGCGGCACGTTGAGGATGACAAAACGGCCTTCGATATCCGTTGCTGCACCCAGGTTGGTACCCTCGATGAGGATGTTGACGCCGGCAAGAGCTTCGCCGGTTTCCTTGTCACTGACGGTGCCGGCTATCTTTCCGGTAACACCAGCCTGGGCACTGCTGGCAAAGAGCAGCAACGCTGCCAGGAGCAGGGGTAGCCTGTTCACGACACATACTCCGCTTTCAGGGTTAGCCTGAAATCAAATAATAAGTCCGGCAGGGTGAAGGACGTCCGTTGGCTGCAGTGCATGCCGGAAGGTGATCTCTACGTTATCTCGAATGAACGAACACCGTGCAGGCTCTCACCGGATACACCGGCGGGGAGAAGCCTGTATGCACGGTTAAAATAAGGGAGATAGTGGTACACGCATCTGGGTATCCAGTTTCTCAGCAAGCCGTGCCTGCCCCGGATACCGTCATCTGTCATTCCGGCCAGGCGCAGCGCAGTGCCGGAATCTCATCTTTTCAGGCAGGTGCCAGAGTCCGGGAGATTCCGGTCTTCCCCAGCGGGGAAACCGGAATGACCGTTCTGGTGCAGGCACGTGCTGTGGTCTGGCGGTCTGGCTGAAAATGCAATATTGCTGAGTTAAATGGATAGTCAGAGTACACGCATCAATCGCGGCCGTAATAGGGGGCGCTTTTTTTCTGCATGTTGATGATCATAACGCGTTTTTTCTGCAAGTCGGAATTTCTCCGCGAAACATACATGTGATTGCCATTGCCCCAGGCCATGGCATAGGTGTTCGGTTCCAGAACACCGGGGTAAAGGGGCTCAAAACTGCCGTCCGGGAAAATTTTGTAAATCGGGTCAGGCGTTGTCGTGCCGACGTACATGACACCGTCCTCATCAAACGTCAGGGAGAGCAGTTCAGCCTGGCTGCCGATTTTTTCCGTCCATTTGAAGTAGAGTTCGTTGGGGCCAAGCTCATCTGCCGAGTTGATTTTATTGCGCCAGATCGAGGCTTCATTGGTCGTGGCATCCGTGCCGCCGACGTAAACATAGCCGTCGTAAACGCGGATGGTGACGATGGACAGCTCACCGTAGTCTGCAGCGACTTCGGAGGTTTTGTCGGGCCGAACTCTGTAGATCGCTTTGCCGCCACCGCCGCAATACAGGTTGCCGTTCGGGCCAAAGTCGAGGTCATAGGCGCGTCCGGGCAAACGGGCGTAGAGTCCATCTTTGGAGCCATCAGCTTCAACTTTGAAAACAAATCCCAGGACGTTGACATAATAGATGCCGCCGTCCGGGCCGACTTTCATGCCAGATGCTTTGTCAGAAAGGGTACGGGCAAAATCCTCAAACTCATCTGCTCCCGGGCTGACCTTGACCAGCCTGCGGCCTTTCAGAGAAACATAGAGGTTTTCATCTTTATCCACAGCCAGGGCGTAGTTATCGTCGAAATCACCGAATTTGCCGTATTCCAAAACTGCCGGTAGCAGATTGTAATACAGTGTATTGCTGAACAGATACGCGCCCTGGACAGCAACTTTTACAGCGAGAGAGTCCTGTGGCACATTCGGGCTCTTGACCACGAGCTCGGTCGTTGTCGATGAAACGACCTCAGCCCGTGTGCCGCCAAAAAAGACGATGTTTTCTTCGACTGTGCTGGAAAAATTCTCACCGATGATGGTGATTTCGCCGATCCCGGCCAGCGAGTTGTTTGCTGGCTGAATTTCGGTGATCACCGGGGTTGGCTTGCCGGTTTCATCCGGCTTGTACAAACTTGGCGTCGGTTCCTGGTCACAGCCGGTGCTCAGGCCTGCCAGACCGAACAAAGTGAGCAACAATATCCCGGATCGTAGCTTGCTCATCGTTTCACTCCCATTGCAAAATCTGTATGTGCAAGAATTTGTTTTTTAACCCGATGTGTCCCCTGACTGGCGTATTGCGCAGGGTATCGGGATCATGAAAAATACCTTGTCGGATGTGTTCCGAGCTGGATTGTTACCGGAATCTTCCGAAAGCTGCCCCTGTGCCAGGGTAAACCGGCGCTGAAGCCGGAATGAGGGGACAGGCAGCAAACCTGGGACGGCGACGGATAGATAACGGTTTTAAGTCATTGTCAAAACTTTCGTTAAGTCTGAACTTTTCTGGCTATCCATTTAACTCAGCTTGGTTGCTTTTTTTCAGCCCGCCTGTTAGAGCCCGGCACGTGCCAACCCCAGAACCGTCATTCCTGTTTCTCCGCAGAGGAAGACCGGAATCTCCCAGACTCAGGCACGTGACCGAAAAGATGAGATTCCGGCACTGCGCTGCGCCTGGCCGGAATGACACATGCCGGTATCCGGGCCAGGGCTCCGTTAGCTGAGTTAACTGGATACCCGGGCTGAACTTTCCAACAACGGGGCAGCAAACCGGCTCACGAAGCGCTCTGCAGCGCTGAACTCAAAGTACCAGGCGAAAGGACATGCGCTGCACCGTGTCGAAAAGGCCGAAGGGTGTCAGGGAATAGTCAAAAGCGACCTTCCGGTCACCAAACTCCTTCTGAATACCGAACCCAACCGTGTAAGAGACCTGATCGTAGTTGATCTTGTAGCCGCCGCGCAGGGCGAAGATGTCATAAAACATGTACTCCGCGCCGATGTTGACGCGCTCGCCAAATGCCCGCGGGTGGGTCGCGTCGATAGCGACCAGCAGGGCCTGACTGCCATCGGCAAAACTCTCGAAGAAATCGAAAACGTTCATCGAGATGCCGATCTGGAAATTCAGCGGCAGTTGGAAACCCTCGGTTTCATAAACGACCTCGCGGGAAAAATTGCGTACGGACATGCCGAAAACCAGGCTTTTGTAGCCCGTGCGGTACAGGGTTCCGAAATCATAAGCCAGCACACCGGCCTTGTAGTTGATGATCTCGGTTTCCCCGGTTTCACGATAATCGCCGACCGGCACGAGGCTCTCACCCAGGGTCTGCGAAACGTATTTCACCTGGCCTCCGACCGAAAAGCGGTCTGTGAGAGACTTGGCATATCCCACACCGAGGACAAAAGCGCTGGGAGAGAAAATGCCGGTGTCGATGTAGCCCTTGTCCGTCGATGGATCGACGCGCGTGCCATACAGATCGCCGTAATTGACCGTGATGTAGCTCAGTGCCAGCACACCGAGATTCCCGTTCATCGGGTTGTATGAGAAACTGCCGGATGCCTGTTTGATGTCTGCGATCCAGTTGTTCTGATTGATGGAGAACGAGTAGGTGCCGCTGGTGCGGGCCAGGTTCGCCGGGTTGTAGAAAATCGAGTTGGACTGGCCGGCGATGGTTGTGAAGGCTTCGCCCATAGCCGCAGCTCGGGCATCCGGGGGAACGCTGAGAATCTGGATGCCGGTTTGCGCCAGCTTTTTGTTCTGTGCAAAAAGCCCCTGCCCGAAAAGCAACAGCAGAGCCAGGGCAATGATGGGTGTCGTGGTTCTTTTTTGCATTTTTATCACTACTCCTCTTTTCGAAAAGGATAAAACCGGTCTCAGCCCGCTTTATCCCCAAAAATGAGCGCTTCGCGCAACGAAAGTCGGGATAACTGAAAAATTTTGTTCGACACGATGTTTGCTGAATAAGTGCATCATCAAATTAAACCGGATGCGTGTGAGAATGATGACTTTTCAGGTTAACGGATGATGACGAATTTACGGATTGCAGATTCGCCTTCCGGCGTCTCGAAATGGGCGATGTACACGCCGCTGACAACGATCTGGCGCGATGATGTGACCGAGTCCCAGATTTCATCTCCTGTGCCATCCGTGTGTTCGATAACCTTGATCAGGTCTCCACGCTCGGTAAAAATCCGGATCGTGCAGATCGGTGGAATATCCAGAAAAGTGATCCTGTCCCGCCCGCTTTCGCCATACTGCAGGTCTTTGGCGCGGATGTTAAACGGATTGGGTACGACGCGGATATCCTCCAACTGTTTGCCGGGCGGTCTTTTCAGGTTAGCCGGTTCGTTGGTCTGTGTCAGGAAACGGCTGCTCTGCAGCGGCCCGGCCGGGTTGGTGCTGCCGTCGTTATTGCTGCCATCATCAAACGAGACGATGTAATAGTAATAGTCGAAGCCGCGTGAGGCTTCGGTGTCTTCGTAGCGGTTGACGATGGTCGGGTTGTCGGTACCCTTGCCGCAGGCGAATATTTCCTGGTATGTTGTGTCCGGAATATCCCGTGCGCGGAATATGCGGTAGCCGGCAAAACCAGGCCACGATTCCGCGTTGTCTGCCCACTCCAGAATGATACGATCACCACCGGAAGTGATTTTAAAGAAATTCGGCGCAGGCGGCGGCGAGGGGATGTTGTATCCGGATTCGTAATTTGCAATGGCGCGCTCGAATGTCTGGAACAGAGAATCCTGACCGGTATAGACCCAGGCGTTTTTGAACTCATCCGCATCATTGGTGGTGCTGCCATCCGGCAGGGTGAAAGGCGCTTTGCCATTGAGCCACTCACCGCCGATGAGGTGTCCCATCTGCCGCGACAGGCCGGCAACCCCTTCGGCAAGAACGATGCGGATACTGTCCCCGGGTTGGAGGGTATAGGGGCCAAAGCCCTGCGTGTGCGAATAGCCACCGGGGGTGCCGCCAAACTCGTCTGCAAAACCATCGCCCACAGCGTCAGCATGGCGGATTTCCGGATGCCCTGCTGTGATCACATCGTTGTACTCGACATCCATTTTTGCCGGATTGAACTGGTCGTTGGCAGATTGAAACGGCTCGTCTGAGCCCTGATATTGCGTGGTGCGCGGCTGGTAAGGGTCGTCGCTCGGGTCCTGCGGTGAGGTGTCCGCATGCAATGTGAGCACGCCGGCGTACTGAGCTGCGCCGAGATGCCCGTCACCATCTTTGTAAGGCCCGCCGATGTTATCGAAACCGGCCTTGGAGTGGCGGCCGTGCCAGGCGAACTGCGCGCGGAAGGGATCATTCGAGTTCGGGTCTTCGCCGCGGGCATCGAGCATGGTGTTGTGCCCCCACGATGTGGACTGGGGCAGATAGTTCAGCCCGTAAGGCCCAACCTCGCGGCTGATGGCATAGCGGTATTGAAAGAAAAACCACACTCCGGTCAGGGTGCGCTCGTGAACTGTGCCCTGCTTGTCCACGATGCCGGTGTTTTTGAAAGTGTAGTCATAGATAAAATAATTATCGTGATACTGCTGGCTCCAGGCCATGATTTTACGCGTCATGGTGATGCCGATAGAGGTGTTGACCACGTCGTAGATGATCCGGTCCGGCAGGATGGTTTCGTCGATTTCGTCGAGGTTGTCATCGAAATCCAGGTCTGAGGCCGAAACGCCATCCACGATGACGGCAGGGTGTTGGTATTTGCCGATGAGTTTGAACTCCACAGGCATGAATTCCAGCTCATCATCCCAGACCCGCGGGCCGACGTGAACCACTTTGTGAGCATAGTTGGTGCCGCGTACATCGGTATAGTTGGTCGTGCCGATCCAGAGGGCTTTTGCCGCCTGCGTATCCTGGTTGCGGTATTGCGCCGGCCAGCGCAAACCATCCTGCTGGTCAGAGATGAGCCCGCGCCGGGCAACTTCAGGCTCAGAGCCGCTGGCCATGTACCAACTGTGCAGAGAGCCGATTTTAATCCATTTGGTTTCCTGAGCAGAAAGCCCGCTCAGGGAAGCAAACAGCAGAGCGACGACGAGAAATGGGGTGCCGTCTTTTATCTTCTTGGCTGAAGAAAAGTGCATGCCTCTCTCCTGAAAATGAACGCTTTGTTTAGCCTGAAAAAATCAAGGGTCATCAGGCTTAACGGGTTTTTGTTAAAAGGTTACGTAACGGCATTTGTTACTGCGCAGCCAGTGTGACTGTGCAGCACATGAGAAAAAAGAGCTGTTATTCCACTATCCGTTCGCGAGGCGCTGAACGGGTCAGTTCAGGTTGAATGTCAGTTTGGCGCCGAAGTAGATATCCCTCGGGTTCAGATACATCAGATTCGATTGATTCGGGTTGTCGATATAGGATTTGCTGGCGATACGCCGGGCATTGCGGGCCGCGATTTCCGGATCGTTGTTCGGATTGGATTCCAGCGGGTCATAGGCCACGCCCTCCGGACGCAGATCGCCGATGCGGTCATCGCCATAGAGCCACTCTCCCTGCACACCGATCGGTTCAGCAACATCACGTGGCAGGCGCAGAGAGGTCATGTAGTCGCTGTAATCTCGCCCATCGACAAAACCGTACAGAGTGAAGT
>DRLW01000310.1 GCA_011375275.1 Bacteroidota bacterium | reverse complement strand
GAGCACTATCTCAATGTGCTCAAGGAAGACCCGAAGAATTATGAAGCGTTGTGGAAAGGCGCCCGGTCTTACGCCGATGTTGGCAAACCGTTCGAGAAGGATGACCAGGACAAAGCCCTGAGCTATTACCAGGCCGGCGACAGCCTGGCGCGCCAGGCTGTGTCGTTGTATCCTGACTCGGCAAACACACACTTCGTACTGGCGCTGTGCGTTGGCCGGGTCGCGCTTTTTGAAGGCGGCAAGACCAAAATCCGGCTGTCAAAAGAGGTAAAAAAAGAAGCCGACCGGGCCGTCGAACTCGATCCGCGCCATGACGGGGCATACCACATCCTCGGGCGTTGGAACTACAATATCGCCACTCTCGGCTGGTTCCTGCGTGCTGCCGCCAAGGTGATTTACGGTGGCGTGCCGCCCGGCGCCACGCTGGAAAACGCTGCTGCGATGTTCGAGAAGGCGATCGAAATCGCGCCCGAAAAGCCGGTGCACCGGCTCGAGTATGGCCGTACCCTGATCGAACTCGGACGCAAGGATGAAGCCAGAAAGCAGCTTGAAAAATGTATCGAACTGCCGCAGGTGCAATGGGATGATCCGGCGCATAAAAAAGAAGCTGAAAAGCTGCTGAAAAAACTCTGAGGCATGAAACAGCCCGCCGGCAGCGGGCTGACAGGACTGGCCGAAGCATGGCATCCGCTGAAAATGTCGTGCTTCGGCCGTTTCTTTGTCCTCTTTTCCCCCGGGCGAAGCACTGCACCTGAATAACCAGATTCAAGATTATATTTGTATTTATTGTGTAATTTCTGTATAATCCGTCTTGCCTTTTTCGGAATTTCCAGCCTGGAACAGACCGCGGTTTGGCCGGGGAGACACGCCGGCAGAGCGGTGTTCGAAAAATTTTCTTGCAGAAAAAACAGCCTGCCCGGCACTGCCTTTCCGCCCGATACTGGCGGGCTATTGCCGGTGAGTCCCTTTCAGGACACAGGCCGGGGATGTTTCCAATTCCCCGGAACGGTGGCCGGCTTTCGCTGGCAGCGCCGGTATCGCGCCAGGGTCTGGCAAAACATGCGGGCGTGCGGCACATCGCTGTGCTCCGGCGGGAATGAGGCGAAAAGGCAACAGCCCTGAGATGAGGGAACATGTGCACGCATTTCACGGAATAAAACGTTCCCTTATTCCGACTTCCCATGCGCGATGCGCTCATTTGTAAATCATGCGGGTTACAATTTTTCAGGTTAGCAGAAACCACGAAAATATGATCAGACCAGCCGTTCGAATCTCGTCTTTCCTGACACGCCTGTTTTCATTCGTGCTCGTCTTGACAACAGTGCTCACCGGCCGGCCAGGCCTCACGGCCGAAGAGACGACCTACCGCCCGGCGCAGCGGCACGCCATCGCCCTTGACGGTACCTGGAAGCTGGCTACCCGGGACAATACCTGGCGTAACGTCGTCGTGCCCATCGCCATCACAGACCGCAACCGGCTGATCCTGCAAAAAGCTTTTCTCCTCGACGGCAAAGACCGCGGCAGGAAACTGCTGCTTTCATCGCCGGGCCTGAATTACAGCGGTGTCATACGCATCAACGACCAGATCATCACCGGCCTGCCCGGTGGGGCTGTTCCCTTTTCCACTGTCATCGAGCCGGAGTATGTGAACTTCGGCGCTGAGAACACCGTCCAGGTTGAGCTGGATAATCGCTATGACGCGCGCACGACCTTGCCCCTGCGCCACCGGCCTCTTGGCTGGTCGCCGGCAAACGGTCTTGTGCGGCCTGTTACGCTCACCGTTCTTCCGGACGCCGGTCTGGAAAAAGTCGATGTTCACACCAGTTGGCAGCCAGAGAAAAACAGCGCCCGGCTGGTCGCAGAGGTGACGGTGCGGCAGTACCATCCGCTGCCCGATAGCCTGGGAGAGAATGCCGAATATACCCTCGAAGTCAGCGTCATCACCGGCACACGCCGCCGGGACCGGCTGACGGTGCAGGAGGGCCCGTTTCCTCTTGCGTCCGGTGCGCGCCGCATGCTGGACATCCCGCTGACCCTGCCACGGCCCGCTTTGTGGTCGCCGGAAAATCCGGCCCGCTATCCGGTCACCGTGCGTCTTCTGCACGGCGAGCAGGTTCTCGATGAAAAAAAACTCTCTGCCGGTGTGCGCTCCATCGCGCTGGAGGAGGGGTACTTCGTTCTCAACGGCCGCAGGTATGAAATTCGAGGCGTGGACTGGATCAGCAGCCTCGATGGCCTCGGCGGCCAGAAGCTGGCAGATGAAATCACGCGCGTGATCACGAAAATAAAGTCATTGGGTGCGAACACCGTACGGGTTGTCGGCTCGCCACCGCATCCGCAGTTTGTGGAGAAATGCAGCGAGAAGGGCTTGTTCGTGCTCGCGGAGATTCCGGTTTACTATGCCACCGAGCGGCATTTCCGCCAGAAAGAGTTCACGGAAAAGGCACTGGGTGCCATCAGCGCGATGGTGCGCGCCGCCCGCAACCAGCCCGCGATTCTGGCCTGGGGGCTGGCCATCGATGCGCAGGATACGGCGCCGGCGAGCCGGGATTGGCTGGAGAAGGCAGCGACGCGGGCACGCAGCCTGGACGACCGTCCCGTCTATCTGGTGACGCGCTCGCCGGATTTTTCAGCTATCAGCGACATCCCGGATTTCTTCATCCGCGATGTGATCGCCATGCCGGCAGATGCCGGGCTGCCGGCGGTTCTTTCCGGCAAACCGGTGTTGCCGCTTCTGGGTGCTTTTGTCAACATGTCAGCGATTTCGCGCGAGGGCAATACGCGCGAACGCCGCTTTTTCGAGGCTGAGGAGTTGCAGGCAGATGAACTGCTCAGGCAGTTGCGCGCGCTCTCTTCACGGGAGCAGCACGCCGGTTATGTGCTGCATGCTTTGCAGGACTGGCGCGGTGACCAGCCTTTCCTCGCT
>DRLW01000309.1 GCA_011375275.1 Bacteroidota bacterium | reverse complement strand
TCCCGCGCTATCTCTGCGGTCTCATCCTCACTTTCTGCATCCACGACGATAATCTCGTCCGCCCACTGGACACTTTCAAGACACTCGCGAATATTTTCGACTTCATTCCGGGTGATGAGAATAACCGATATACCGATCAAACCAGGACCTCTCCCGACTCTTCGTGGTTCTGCACTTCTCCCTGTGCAGCTCGCCGAGCATCCTGCCTTCGGTAGTAACGCACTACCGCTTCAACTATAGCATTGATGTCAAACTCGTTGACACAGATTGGCCCCTGTGGCAGCTCGCAGCTTTTTTTCCAGCAGGGCGCGCAGGGCAAATCACGCACCAGCTTGACGCCGTTATCATACAGATCGATCTCTGCTGCGCAGCTCAGGCCGAACCAGGCGATGACATATTTCCGCAGCGCGATGGCGATATGCATGCCGAGGGAATCGCCGGAGATGACCACATCGGCGAGGTTTTCGAGCACAATGCCGGTTCGCAAACCAAGATTCATCGGCGTGACGATCGCCTTGCCGCCCGAAAGGCCGGCGATTTGTTCCGCACGCTCCGCATCTTCGCTGCCGCCTCCGAGGAGAATAATTTTGACCCCCTCACACAGCGTGGCAATTCCCTCTACGATGGCAGCCTGCTGCGATGCCTTCAGCCGTTTCAGAGGATACAGGCTGGAACAGCCGACATTGAGGCCAACGACGAAACGCGCGCCCTCCAGGCCGAGCTTGCTGCGCCATTCCTCCGTCTGTTGCTTTTCCTCCTCGCTCAGCTCAAGAACATACGGTGACCGCTCGCAGGGGATCTCCCATGTTTCAGCCAGTATATCCTGCCCGGTGCGTTTGTTGATGCGAAATTTTTCGTAATCATGCGTTCCGAGATGGAAATTATACTCAGCGCCGGCATTGAGCGGAATAACCGCACCGTTATGATTCAGGCCGAACCCGCGCTTGATTTCTGCGCTGAGTTCGTTGGTAAATGCGGATGAATTGCGGTTTTTATCACCGTTGAGAACGATATCAAAATGCATCTGCCGGAGAATCAGGCGGGTTTCATCGTTCCACTCATAGATCGCATCGAGATAGGGGTTGTTTTGCAAAACAGGTTTTGAAGCCCTCTGCGTCAACCAGAAAATAGTGCTCTCCGGCCACTGTTTCTTGATCATGGGCAACTGCGCCGTATTCATGAGCACAGCACCGATATTGTCGAGGTTGATGATCAGGATTTTCTTGCCGAACGGCTGCGGATCAGGGCATCCTTCACAGGTTTTGTACGGCAGGCAGGGTTTGTACCCGCTAAAGAGTTTACAATCAGGGATGAGGGCTTTTGGGGTATAATCGGGCATTGATATTCTGCTGCTGAGGGTAATAAACCGGCAACCACTCCCATGACCGGGGAGAAGAAGCATACATTATTCTGAAAAATCCGCGTATTAAAAGGCGTCAGGGCATCCGGTTCATTCAGCGAACCGGAAAAGGAAAAAGTAAAGAAACAGAGGCAGAGTTGCAAGCGATACCGACTCCAGAGAAAAACTGATCGAGGAAAGCAGCGGGCAAACTCGACGCAACCGTGCGCTTATCATTCATCGGCTTCGCGCTGCTGCAACTCCCAGATTTTCAGATACAGGGCCATCTTCACCATAGCCGTCACCACAGCGAGCACAAAGCCGTGCATGCCGTCGCGATAGCCGCGCAGAGCGATAAACTTGTTGAAAAATGCCGCAGCAGGATGTGTGAGCACGTCCCACCAGCGCACTTTTTTGCGTCCGGCCCGGTCGCGGGCTTCGAGGGAGGAATATCGATTCAGGCGGTCAAAGCTCTCTGCCAGCGACTGGTGGGTGAAATGCAGCATGTGGTGGGTGAGCCGGCCGATTTCACCATCGACGATAAAACCTTCGTGCACCTGCACCTCCGACAGGCGGGTTTTTTCTCGCTGAAACAAACGCAACTGGTAGCCCGGATACCAGCCGGAATGGTAGATGAATTTGCCGAGGAAGGTACTCAAGCGCGGAATTTCATAGCCGGAGAACTTATCGCTGCCCGCAGACAACACCGCGAGTATTTCATCGCGCAGCTCTGGTGGGATGCGTTCATCTGCATCGATGCTCAGCACCCACTCCCGGCTGGCCTGATCGAGTGCGAACTGTTTTTGCGCGGCAAACCCCGGCCAGGGATTGAGATACACGTGCTCTGTAAATTCACGCGCTATCTCCACGGTTGCATCAGTGCTGCCGCCATCGACGACGACGATTTCATCGGCCCAGCTGACGGATTCAAGGCAAGCACGCAGGTTTTTTTCTTCATTCTGAACGATGAGGATCACCGAAAGCCCGGGCCCGGCACCGCCTGATTTTTTTTGAAATTCCTGCATCGCGCCTCCCTTTTCTGCCGGCAGAAGTGCCCGGCTCATTTTTTCAAGCCCTTGAACAGGGGCACGATTTTTTCAAAAACTTCATCCACGGAGAGTTTCTGCATGCAATCATGCGTGCTGATTCTGCAGGTCACTCCGTGGCAGCCGAGGCAATCCAGTTCGTCTTTGCGCACGACAAAGTGCCAGTCTCCCCACGGCCCCTGCAGGTCCGGCCGGGTCGGGCCGTAGATGCCGGCCACGCGCGTGCCCACAGCTGTGGCCAGGTGCAGCGGCCCGCTGTCATTGCTGATCAGCAGATCGGTCTTCTGCAACAGCGCCGCGAGCTGGTGCAAATCTGCCTGCGGTGCCAGCACAGCCGGCTGCTGCATCGCCTCCCGCACGGCCCGGGCATC
>DRLW01000308.1 GCA_011375275.1 Bacteroidota bacterium | reverse complement strand
GCCGCGTACAAAAGGGACGATCATTCTCGGCACACCGATGGGAGATTATCACGGGCTGGGCAAAAAGCTGGTCGCTACGTTCCTGCGCCTGGCTGATTATGAAGTGATGGACCTTGGCCTCAGCGTCAACCATTTTGATTTTGTCAACATGGCGATCGCATTCAATGCACGCGTCATCTGTGTCTCCGCCTTGCTCCTGCACACGGCACTCGGTATTACACAAATCCGGAAAGAGCTGGATGCACGCGGTTACGATCACATCAAGCTCGTCGTCGGAGGTGCACTTTTTAATTTCAACCCGGCGCTGAAAGATAAATACGGCGCCGATGCCATGGCCCCCAACGCTCTCGATGCTGTTCGGGTAATCAAAGAGTTGACAGGAGGAGACTGATGCCAACACCTTTGGAAAGACTGATGACGACCCTGTCGCATCAGGAAGGAGACAGGATTCCGATTTTCCCGGTGATGCTGCAACATGGGGCAAAAGAACTCGGCGTCAGCCTGGAGGAGTATTTTACAAACGGCGAAATGCTTGCCGAAGGTCAGACCCGGCTGATTGAAAAATACGAGCACGACGCGGTGATCGGGGTTCCGCACGTCGTGGAAGACCTGTTGGCCTTTGGGCAAAAGCTGGTCTATTTTCCCAATGGAGCGCCCGTACTGGGCGGTATGGCGATCAGCCGCTACCACCAGATCGATAGCCTTGAAGTAAAAGACCCGACGGAAGTGCCCGAACTACGGGAAACGCTGCGAGCGATCGAGTTGCTGGCGAAACGCTTCAAAGGGACTGTGCCGATTTTTGGCGCCGGAATCGCGCCGTTTTCCCTGCCGAGCATGTTCATCGGCACGGAAAAATGGCTCCAGTTGCTGTTCGATGAGCCGGACCTGCGAGAACAGTATATCACGCGGTTTCTCGAGCTGTCCATGGACTTTTGCGTCAATTGGATGAACCTGCAGATCGAAGCCGGTGCCGATGCCGTCGTCATCGCTGACGGCATGGCTTCAGCGACGATTCTCCTGCGGGAACAGTTTCAGGCCTGGGCCATGCCGCTGATCAAAATTACCATCTCGCGCATCAAAGGGCCGGTCGTGTATGAAGGAGTCGGCTCTCTGGGACAATTCGCCGATCTATTACCGGAGCTGGGTGCTGTCGCTGTCATTCTCGATCGTCACGATGATATGGCGCAGTGCAAACAGGCTCTGCAGGGCAAAGTGACGGTTGTCGGCAACATCAACAACATCGCCCTGATCGACTGGACCCCGGAAAAAATTGAGCAGGAAGTGAAAGCCGTTTGTGATGCTGCCAAACATGGTGGAGGGTTCGTGCTCGCCAATCAGGGGCCGGAAATTCCGTACGATGTGCCGGATGAGAATATCCGTGCTTTCGTCGATGCGGGCAAGAAATGGGGACGGCACAACGGAGCTGTCGTATGAATTCCACAGAAGTTCGTTCGCAGGCAGAAACGCAGGCCCTGCCCGGATGGCGCGTCGTCACCTGTGCTGTATTGGAGCAGGAACTGATGTCCTGGCCGGGACGGTTTGCGTATGGAGTCGAGTTTGTTTTTCTACCCTCTAATCTCGATCTCTCATTCTCACATCTCGAACGGGCACTGGATCGGACGCTAAATCAACTGCAGGGAAATGGGCCGGCTGATAGTGTGCTGGTCTTGTACGGCCAGTGTCATCCGGATATTCAGAAAATCGTGACGCGGGGTGGTGCGCGGTTATTATCCCTCGGAAACTGCTATGAATTGCTGCTCGGGAAAGAAAAGTATCGCGAGCATCTGGCTGCGGGTACATATTTCGTGCTGCCGCAGTGGGCGAGCTACTGGGATAAAATTTTTACCAGGAAATTGGGTTTCACACCGGAACTCGGAGGAATTTTTTTCCCGGAAATGCACCGTCAGGCTGTCTACCTCGACACAGGTTTCGTCTATCGCAGCCGCTTTGATCGGTCGGCGTTCGAGAAGTTCACGCGTTTGCCGGTCATGATTCAAAAAGTGGATTTGGGTGAGCTGTATGCTCGTCTCGATGCATGTTTTGCAAACCTTGAAACAGAAAATGTTGTGCATACTTTTTGAGCTGATTTTTTCACAAAATCAGCAGTTTTACTGCCCGGTCGGTAGTGGTTTTTATTGAGCAGGTCTTGCAGTACATGATTTCCCGGAAAAAATGGTGACTATTCAAATAAGGGGCTAATGAAAAATTTTCTGCTGGGAAGAACAATATGACGGGAGTAATTACAAGATTGACTACGGCGCTGGGGAGCTTGTGTGATCAAGTGGATTGTATAACAGGGGCCACCGTAGTCAATAAAAACGGGTTGGTGCTGGCTGCTTTTATGGATGCCGCGCCAGTGAGCAAAGAGCAAGTTGGTGCTCTGGGGATGGCTTTGTTTGCCAGGGGGAATCGCGTTGCTACGGACCTGACGCACGGTAAACCGGAGCGTATTTATCTCGAAAACGAGAACGGCGGAATGGTTATCTGCCGCGTGCAGGATAAAGCGCTGCTTATCGCCACTATCACCTCGACACAGGATGTGCATGCCGTATTCGCAACCATGCAGGAGACCGCCGCGCTTCTCGCAGAAATTTTGCCGGATAATGTCTGAACCCGGGTAGCACGACTGTCGCTTCGACAATTCAACTTGACTTTCGCTCCCATGTTGGCTAAGTTTGATGCGTATTTTGACAACCCATCCGCGTTGTGCGTACGCGAAACCGCCAGCCGTGTAAAATCAGGAGCTGAAAAAGTCATGCTGAAAATCGTCGTGGTCGCAGGGGTGTTGGTCATGGCAGGATGTGCCGGTTCCGCATCCGTGAAAAACTCGGAAAAACCTGTTGCCGATGATCCCGTAAGCGGGCGCGAACTGGTCAACGAACAGTTCGACCCCTGGGCGCTCGGTGGGCTGGAAAACCCTATCAAGCCGCATAAGGATGAAAAGCAGCAGACCGTGGTGAGTGGAGGCGAGCAGCAGGCCCGGCAGGATACCGTGCAGACGGTTTTTGGCTATCGCGTTCAGATTTTGCAGACACGGGATCCGGAAGAAGCCCGTACGGCCCAGAGCGATGCGATTATCGCCCTCGATGCCGAGGTGTATGCGGTTTTCGATAGTCCTTATTATAAAGTGCGCGTCGGTGATTTTACCTCACGGTACGAAGCAGAACTCTTCCTCGAGAACGTCATCCGCAAGGGCTACAAAGGAGCGTGGATCGTGCGCACCCGTATCAATCCTGCAGCCCTGCAGCAGGAAGCCGGCGCTGCTGATGATCGGTAGCTCCTGCTGTTTTTTGCCTTCCTTTCTTTTTTGATTCTTCACAGTTCTGTATC
The DNA here is from genome assembly GCA_011375275.1 of Bacteroidota bacterium. Lineage (GTDB taxonomy): Bacteria > Zhuqueibacterota > Zhuqueibacteria > Zhuqueibacterales > Geothermadaptataceae > Geothermadaptatus. The sequence continues at coordinate 115 of DRLW01000308.1, read as the reverse complement.
CCGATCCGGCATGTGCCTGTTTCGGCCCCTCTGCCCGCGTCTCGCTCTGCCCGGAACGAGGTGGGAGTGGTGCGTAACGCCTTACTCCGTCATCCCGGTTCCTGTACGGCGGGAT
>DRLW01000307.1 GCA_011375275.1 Bacteroidota bacterium | reverse complement strand
GGGCAGCGGCATCCTCATCATTCATCTTGTGATAGGCCGGACTGGGCATGATGATCATGCCTCTGCCGGATTTTGTAACACCGTGGCGGATAGCAACATCCCAGTCCTGAACAGTTTTATACTGATCAGCCACACCGCCCTTGCCTGAAGTCAGGTTTGGCGGCACAGCGCGAAATGGCGGAATATCGAGAAATACTTTCCCGGCCAGGTTGTCGCCATGGCAGTCGCGGCAGCCGAAAATGTTCGCAAGGTGCGCTCCATAGGCCAGACTGGCAGAGTCCGTGGGTACGCTGCTCAGGGTAGAGCTGGCTGTGTACTGTTCGAACATGGCCGACTGCCCTCTCTGCGCGACAAAAAAGAGTACCACAGCCAGCACCAGAAGCACGCCTGCGAAGATTTTCAAAAAGGTTTTCATGGTTCTTCCTCCTTTAATTTTAATGCTGTAATTGCATGACCCGAAACCGGGCAGCAGGCAATGAAGGCCGGCATGGAAAGCATGGTGAGGCATGCCGGTAAATGGGATCAGCTCCCCTGCCTGCAGGATAGGAAAGGATGGGATTATATCTGTGATAACGGGAGAAGAAATCTCCCGTGTACGCAATAACGTTAAATTACCCAAAAACCGGGAGAAAAAACAAGGGGAACAGGACGAAGAGTTTGCCCCGCGGACGGACCGCGGGACAAAAGGCTAAGCCAATCAGCGCAGGATAAAGCGGAAGGTGATCACGCCCTGCTGGATTTTTTGCTCGGCATCCGGGGGCAGAGCGCTGAACTGCCACTGGCGGAAGGCATCCAGCGCGGCTTTTTCCAGCGCGGCATCGCCTTTGAGAACAGGCCGGGCATTGGCGACAACACCACCGGGCAGCAGGATAAAACGGATTTTGACCACAGCCTCCTGCTGCAATCCCGGCGGAAACTCCGGCAGTACGCGGTGAATGACCGTTCTGCTGGCGGCCTCACCCTCGATGCGGAAGGGCACCTGCACGCCTTTGCCCAGATCCGGTGCTGCGGCACGGATGTCCTTGCCACCGAAATCGAGATCATCCGCAGCAGCAGGGCGTTTTTCTGCCTGCCCCCGTCCTGCTGCGAGTGCATCCAGCTCGCGCCGTCCCGGATCAGGGCGGTTTTGCTGCAGCAGCTCGGGGCGGGAAGCATCCACGGTGATTTTTTCGCTGCGGCGGTTGCGCAGCACAGGCTGCTCCTCTTCGAGCATGCGCCGCTTCGGCAGCACGATGCGCTTGCGCGCGCTTTCTTTTTCTGCTTTGGCAGCAGGCTTTACCGGTTGCGGGCGCGGTGCCGGGCGGGCCTGTGCCGGCCGGCTGGTGCTGACGAACTCCATCTCAACCCATTCCGGCAGCTCATAGGGCGTACCGATGGAGATAAAAGCAAACGCCAGCAGCACCACTGCGTGGATGAGCACAGCAGCGGCCAGGGCGATCTTCTGCTCACGCTGATCTGCGGCAGGTGACTGTTTGAGTTGCGGCATGGTGTTCATGGCTAGAGCCCGGGTTCTGTCGCCAGCATGAACCGGTCTGCTCCGGCGAGCTTGGCGATGTCGATGATTTCCACGGCCTTTTGCAGCGGCAGGCCCTTATCCGCGCGGATGACGACCATCTTTTCCGGCCTGTCTGCCAGCAGGGTGCGCAACCGCGCCCCGAGCCGGGACTTGGCGACCTGTTCGTTGTTGAGGTAAATCACCTGCTTGTCTGTGATGGTGATCAGAACCTGCTGCTTCTCCTCCGGCTCGCCTGTGGCGGCTTTGGGCAGCTTCACTTTGATCCCCGGCTGCACGATGAACGAGGAGGACAGCAGAAAAAAGATCAGCAGCAGCAACACGATGTCACTCAGGGAAATCGCCGAGAACATCAGCAGGCGTTTTTTATTTGGCTGCAAGCTCATGGGTGCTCACTCCGGTTTCGTTGTGCAACGTGTCCAGCAGTTCGATGCTCGACTGCTCCATTTCCGCAACCATCTGCTCCACTTTCCCCTGCACCCAGTTGTAAAAAATCAGCGCCAGAATTCCGACCGCCAGCCCGGCTGCGGTCGTGACCAGGGCTTCCCAGATACCGCCTGCGAGCACAGTGGCATCCACATTACCGCCGCGCTCCTGGATTTCCATAAACGCCCGGATCATGCCGGTGACCGTGCCGAGGAAGCCCAGCATCGGCGCTATGCCGGCGATCGTGGCCAGGGTGCCGAGATGTTTTTCCAGATGGTAAATCTCTGCTTTGGCAGTGGACTCGATGGCATCTTTGATTTCCATGCGCGGCCGCGAGGCGTTTTCGATACCCGCGCGGGTCATGCGCGAAAACGGGCTGTTGGTGTTTTTGCACAGCAGCAGCGCATCATCGACCTGATTGCGCAGCAGCATATTGCGAATCTGCAGGATAAACGTGCGCGAATCACTCTGCAGCTTGCGCAACGCCAGCCAGCGCATGATGATGATATAAACCGCTATAATACTTGCCAGGATGATCGGGATCATCATGATCCCGCCTTTGCTGAGAATATCCAGAATGGTCATCAAAATCCTCCGCTATCGGATGAAAAAGAAAATGTTTTCAAATTGCCACTCGTGACACCGCTCCCGCGGTGTCACACCCGCTCCCGCGGTGTCACGCCCGCTCCTGCGGTGTCACGCCCTGCTCCCATAGTGCGATGCAGCTCCAACACACTACCACTGCAGGGAAAGCCCGCCGCGGACGTGCGCTCCGGTCGTTTTATATCCCTGCCACAGCGCGGTTGTCGTGTTCAGCAGATTGCGACCACTGAGGGTGATAACGATATGTTCTGCCAGACGGTACCCGGCTGAGATGTTCAGCGCCGACCAGGTGCCGATGGCTTCAGCCGGTTGCAGCCTCGCCACGCGC
>DRLW01000306.1 GCA_011375275.1 Bacteroidota bacterium | reverse complement strand
GTTGCAACACACCATCCAGGAAAAGGCGGGCTGTGGATAAGAGTGACCGTTATGCGATCGGCATGCTTTCCGGCACTTCTGTCGATGGCATCGATGTCGCGCTTGTGCTAATTCCCGGAGGAGGCGGGAACGTCCGCCTGCACGAGTTTCTGACACTTCCCTATCCGAAGGAAATACGGGAGCAGGTGCTGGCCTATTCCCACGGGACGGCCTTTACCGCGGAACAACACACGAGGTTGCATTGGGCTCTCGGCCATGTTTTCGCCCAGGCAGCGGTTGCGATGCTGCATAAAGCTCAGGTGCCCCGCGAGCAAGTCGTGGTCATCGGTTCACACGGCCAGACTGTGCAGCACCTGCCAGAGGAGCAAAGGATGGCAGGGTTCAGTACCCGCGGAACGCTGCAACTGGGCGAAGCTGCGGTGATCGCGGAGAAAACAGGGGTGACGACGGTGTATGACTTCAGGTCAGGAGATATGGCTGCGGGCGGCCAGGGGGCTCCGCTGATTTCCTGGTTTGATTACCACTATTTTTCACATCCTGATGAAAACAGAACTCTCCTGAATATCGGCGGCATAGCCAATATCACGGTTCTGCCTGCCGGAGCAGATGAAAGCCGTGTTCTGGCCTCGGATACCGGACCGGGAAACATGCTCATCGATGCTTTGTGCCGGCATTATTTCGACTGTGAATACGACCGCAACGGTACTATCGCAGCCTCGGGCCAGCCCGATAAACGCTTGCTCGAAGAGCTTCTCTCCCACCCCTATTTTGAACGGGAGTTTCCGAAAACCACGGGCCGGGAGCTGTTCGGGCAGAGCTATGTCGCGCGTTTGCTGCAAAGAGCACAGGAGCTCGGTGTGCAGCCGCGTGACCTGATCGCGACGGTAACTGCTCTGACAGCGCAGAGTATCGCACGCGCGGTACGGGATACCGAACAGCGCCTGGTTGCAGGGCAACCGCACCGGTTGATCGTAAACGGCGGCGGGGTAAAGAATCAGACGCTGATGCAGATGGTGCGACAAGCTCTTCCCGGAGTTCTCTGCCAAACCACGGAGGCCTGGGGTTTTCCTGTCGATGCCAAAGAAGCGGTCTGCTTCGCCGTGCTGGCGGATCATCTTCTCGCACAAAAGCCGGCAACACTGCCCGCGGCCACCGGCGCACACCATCCGGCATTGACAGGGAAAATTTGTTACAGCACCATGACCAGGGACGAAAAGAACAGGAGGCGCCATGCACAGTGATCTGTGTATTTACGAGGATGAGAAAGCAGTCAACATGAATCCGCTGACGCTCACCCGGCCGGTCTTTGAGCTGCGGTGCGGTATCTTCAGCCTGGTGCAAAAGCTGGTGCGCTATTTTCCCGGCTACCGGGTCGATTATATCGTGCGTGAGCAGATGGTGGAGTTGTTGCGTGAAAGGAACAGGGAAGCAACCATCAACCGGGTGCCGGAACGAGAGACGATTTTCATCAACGGCCGTTTTCTTCTGCGCGGAGAAATACCGAAAAAATATGACCGCAGCACGTTGTTTGTCAATAATGGCCATGTCGTCGGCGCTTATGTGCAGGTGGCAGATTTAAAAAAAGTCCGGCTTGATAAAAAAGGATTTTTGGATTTTCAGGCATGTGATGCTTTTCCGAAAATGGAGCTTCAGGGCAGGCTGGTCGAGTATCCCTGGCACCTGATTCACGAAAATTCGGCTGAACTGGTACGCGATTTTCACTACATGGCCCGGGGCGGGCAGATTCTTGGCAAGGTTTATCCCGGGGTGACTTTGGTTGCTCAGGAGCATATCTATCTCGCACCGGGCTCCCAGTTGCAGCCGGGTGTGGTGCTCAATGCCGAAGATGGACCGATCTACATTTCCGAAGGGGCGGTTATCATGGCCAATGCCTGCATCAACGGGCCGGCGTTTATCGGCAAGAATACGGTCGTGAAGATGGGCGCAAAGCTGTACGAAGGCACAAATGCCGGCGATGTCTGCAAGGTCGGAGGTGAAATCGAAGAAACGATATTGCACGCTTACAGCAACAAACAGCACGAGGGCTTTCTCGGGCATGCCTACCTTGGCGAGTGGGTCAACCTCGGGGCAGACACCAATAACAGCGACCTGAAAAATAACTATAGCTCCGTGAAGGTATCGATAAACGGCAACCTGATCGACAGCGGCTCGACTTTCGTCGGATTATTCATGGGTGACCATTCTAAAAGTGGCATCAACACGATGTTTATCACAGGCTGTACCGTCGGTGTGATGAGCAATATTTTTGGCAGTGGGTTTACCCCGAAGGAGGTCGGTTCTTTTATTTGGGGAGGCATCGAAGAGACCGCGGTGCACGAGCTCGAGCGCGCACTGCAGACCGCGAAAAAGGTGATGTCGCGCAGGAAAAAAACGATGAGCAGGGCGCAGGAAAATCTTTTCAGGCAGCTCTACGCGCAGGTACACGACACAAGATAAGCAGACAGATTTCTGGCTATCCATTTGACTCAGCACAGTTGCATTTTTTCAACCAGACCGCCGGAACCCAGCACATGTCTGCACCAGAACGGTCATTCCGGTTTCCCCGCAGGGGAAGACCGGAATCCCCCGGACTGAAGCACGAGCCCGAAAAGATGAGATTCCGGCACTACGCTTCGCTTGGCCGGAATGACAGATGACGATATCCGGGTCAGGCCTGGTTTGCTGAGTAACTGGATACCCGGAAGACAGATTAAACCGGCAGAGAGCTCAAAGCAGCTGCGGTAATTTTTTCATATAAAAGAATACCATGCAGCAGAGACCGGCGAACATAATCGAGGAAAAAGCTGCTGTCCGCAAAAACCATGGAAATGACCAGAACCAGGAAAAAGGCATTGAAGAAAATCACCAGCAGATAAGAGAGAGTCATCCCAACTTTCTGGATGTCTGTCTGGTGGGCCTTGAATTCCTTGATAAGACCGATGAAATGAAACCCGAGGGTGACGCCGATGGCAAAGTCCAGCGCGGGCTGGTAAGAAAATGAAAGGTAAGGTTTCGTGAAGATCATCGGCAGGGTAAAGACCGGCAGGAAATAAGGAGCCAGCAGAATCATGGCGTTCATCCTTCTGCTGGCCCAAACCACACCGGTACCATCAGAAGCAGCGCCGAAAAGTTTTACTTTATTGAAGAAAAGAAGGCTGGTTATGGCGTGAGCCAGTTCATGTTCAAAGGTTTCGAGAAACTCCAGGTGTTTTTTCAGAAACAGGATATAGCTCAGGCAATAGGTCACAAACCCCGCGAAGAACCAGCTGCTCAGAATCATATCGAGATAATAGCGCAGAAACGCGACGGCTTCCTGCACAAAAGCGAAAAAAAACGGCAGCAACGACGCGTAGAATATAAATTTTATCATGCCCTTCATGTCGTCCTGAGTCCCTCCTTCGAAAGCACTCCCCTGCAGAACTCCTGTTCCGTTCCTCCGCCTTGGCAAAAATAATCTGGGTTAAAACGAGTACCGCACGCTGAAAACGCCTCCACGTTTGGCGGGGATATAAGCAAAGGCAAGGGAGTTGCTCTTTTGCAGCAGAGCGACAGACCCGGTAAAAAGTGCAAAAAGCTGCCACCCGATCATGTTCTCTCTGAAAAGTTCCCGCCGCGTTCTGCTCTTTTCATCGATGATCAGATTATACGCCGCCAGAGATTCAAACCCGATCAGCACCGGCCAGGTGGTTCGATATCCATCTGTGCCGTGTGTGGCAATAGGGGCAAAGACCGCGAAAGCGACGCCTAAACTTTTTGGAGAATAAGCTGCCCAGATTGAGCAGAATGCCGCTCCTGCCTCGAACCCGATAACAGGCAAAAGATAGGTGCGGAAAGAAGAGTTGGATTTTTCGTTTTCACCGCCCTGCGTTTGCGCTGGAAAGAAGCCCGCGCACAACAAAGCGATGAGGAGATAAGATGTCTTTTTCAATAGAGAGCTCCGGGTAAAAGAGAGAATGCGGCTGTCCGGTCAGGATGTCGGTTGCTCAGCCGCAGCTTCGAGTTCAGAGAGAGTGAACACGGGCGTCAGCGAACAGCCGATGCCGGCGAGTTTTTCTCTGCCTCCCTGCTGCCGGTCGATCGCACACAGCACATCGCTGACCTCCAGCCCGAGCTGGCGCAGAGCAGCGACAGACTCACAGACCTGTCCCGCAGTGGTGATGACATCCTCGATGATGAGAATTTTATCTCCCGGCTCAAAACCCCCCTCAGCCAGGTTACAGGTTCCGTAAGTTTTGGCTTCCTTGCGTACAAACAGGCACGGCTTGCCGCATTTCAGAGACAGAGCTGTGGCCAGCGGGATGCCGCCAAGCTCGAGCCCGGCCAGGCGATCGACGTACTGAGGTACCATGCCGGCCATCTCTTCGGCGATGGCAGTGAGCAGAACCGGATCGCTTTCGAAACGATATTTATCGAAATAAAAAGAGCTGGTTTTTCCGGATCGCAGCAAAAAGGTGCCGGTGAGATAGGCAGACTTCATGATGCGGCGGGCAAGATCGGTTCGGGTCATGAGATCAGAGCAACTCCTTGTCTTTCAGGCGATAGTTGAGGATACCCCACCGGATTTCCGAGATGATTACTTTGAGAATGCTGGCTACAGGCACAGCGAGCAGCATGCCCCAGATTCCCATCAGCGCCTGGCCGATGAGGATGACGATGATGATGAGCAGCGGATGCAGCTCCACACTTCTGGCGACGACGTAAGGTGAAATCAGTACGTTTTCTGTCAATTGGATGGCGGCAAAAGCCCCGGTAATTGCCATGACCATGGCGACGCTGCCGGTATCCATAAAACCCATGATGATGGCAGGAATTGCCCCGGCGATGGGACCGAAATAGGGGATCATGTTGGCGATGCCGGCGACAGCACCGATGATTACCGAGTAGCGGACGCCCAGAAGAGTCAATGCGATGATCGAAAGCGAGCCGACAGCCAGGGAAACGATCAGTTGCCCTCGGATATAGCGACTGAGTTGCGTCGTGGTTTTATCGAGTATGATCAGGGACATTTCAAAATAACGGTTGGGCATGGACTGGATCAGCGCGCGTTTTATTTTCCAGCCATCTTTGAGAAAGAAAAAAACGGCAAAAGCGATGATGATCAGATAGGGAACGGAAGAGAGTACCGTGATCACTCCATCAAAAAGAATGCGCAGAAACTCAGTAAGCGAGGACTCGATGTTCGAGGTGATCTTTTCCTGAACCGCGGGCAGGTTGAGAAAGGGAATGTTTTTCCCGAGGTTGAGCCGGGAAATATCGAAGACCGAAACCGAGGGATCAGCTTCCATGGATTCAAAATAATGCGCCAGGGAGGTAAACTGTTTGGAGATCAGCGGCCAGGACGTTCTGACAACCACAAAGAGGCCGAGGAAAATCAGCAGGTAAACGAGGATGATGGCGCTGATTCGGTTGATATTGCTGCGTTCCACCAGGCTGACGATCGGATCGAGTACTGCGGTGATCAGAATGGCGGCGACAAGCGTGGTCAGCACACCGCTCAGCTTTGGCAACAGTTGAACGACATAGAACAGGGCAACCAGAGCCACGATCATGCGCAGAAATTTAAAAAAGAAATCGTCGCTGAGCTGGACGAGGTATTTTCCGGTCACTGGTGAAGGCTGTGATTCCCTGGCCTGGGTTTCTGTGGCTTGTGTTGTATCCGGCATGTCAGACAATGATTTCCGTGGAGTCGAGTTTGGATTTATAGGCGTAGAGTTCCCGGTTTTTTTCCCGCAGACGCTCTCCGATGACGGTTGCCAGTTGAAAGAGAAATTTATTACCAAGGCGCGGTTTGCGTTCCAGCAGGCCGAACAGGTCCGGTCTGAACAGGCCGATGATTTCGGAGTTTTCTTTTGAAATGCACGTTGCCGAGCGAGGGGAGTCATCGAGCAGGGCGAGCTCGCCGAAAAACTCACCGCTTTTCAAAACAGCGATTTCCTTTTTGCCATGATCCGGAGTGATGTTGTAAATACCGACGCTGCCGCTCTTGACGATATACATTCCCACTCCGGGCTCTCCTTCCCAGAATACGGCCTCGTTCGCTTTGAATGTTCTGCGGTGGATGATTTTTTCAAACTCCTGTAACTCCGCCTTGTTCATCGAGGCGAACAGAACACTTTTACTCAATGTATAGGTGATATCATCGAGCGATCGTGATTTGCGGGAAAAAATGTTTCCCCAGAAACTATCGGTACTGAAAGGAAACTGTCCGTTATCAGCTGGCATGGTTGGGCCTGGTTTTGCTCAGGGTGACAGGATTGTGAAAGGCACGAAGTGTACTAAACACAACATGTTCCATAGAGATGTGAGTTCGAATATAGCAAACAATGTCCCGGCTGTCAAGATAATTCACTGCGACAAATTAACGATAGCCGGCCCGGGGGATCGGGACACCTCCGGCAAATGTGGAGAAAAGAAAAGATGAATCGAAAAAGTTAATTGATTTTGACGGCTGAGACTTGTATTTTTAACGAATTTTCCATGCTTAAAAATTGTATTTAACTGCTTGTAACATATAAAGAAACAAAGGCTACCACGTGGCGTGTCTCAGGGAGAGCGAGTTGCATGCGGGCCACAAAATAGCGCTGCATCTGGTCACGATTTTTTTGCTGATGACCGCCCCGACGGCTTTTATCAATTACAGCGCAGCCCTGGCGCAGGAAGCCGGGACAGACCTGGATAAGCTGCGCTCTGAGATCACCCGCCTGGAAGAGCTGGTGCGTGAACAACGAAACCAGGAAGCGCAGACCCTCGAGTATCTCGAAACCATCGATCGAAAAATCAGCCTGACACGCGACTTGATCCGCGAGCTTGATACGAAAAGCAAGGAACTGGAGAAAAAAGCCCGCGCTTTGAAAAAGCAGGAAACCAGTGCCGGCAAGAAGCTGGAAGAACTGCGCAAAGTTTATCAACGCCGTCTGGTCAGTTTGTATAAATATGGCCGGATTCCTGTTCTCGAGCTTTTGTTGACAGCGAGGAATTTGAACGAAGTAGCCGTGTGGGGAGAATACCAGCGGCGTTTATCAGAGTCTGATTTGCGCCTGATGCAGAAGATCAGGAAGAATATCGATCAGCTCGAGAGTGCCCGTACCGAGCTGACGGCTACTCTGAAAAAGCAGCAGGCTGTGTTGCGCGAAAGCCGCGAAAAAGAAAAACAGCTCGCCGGAGATAAGAAAAGCAAGCAGGCATTGCTGAAAAAAGTCCGTCGCAACCGGCAGACCTATCAGCGCCAGTTGCGCAACTACAGAGAAGAAATCAAAAAGGTTCAGCAGCTTATCGCCCGCTCTGAGGCGGAACAGGAACAACAGCAGACCCGGCAGGAGCAGGCGCCCGCATCCGTTGCGAATAAGTCAAAAAAATTCACCGCCATGCGTGGCGAGCTGATCTGGCCGGTTGCAGGCCGAATCGTACGCGACTATGGCACCTACCAGCACCCTGTGTTGAAAACGTTCACCGAAAACTTGGGCATCGATATCTTTGCCCCGGTAGGAACCCCGGTGCACGCTGTGGCCGCAGGCAAGGTCACGGCGATCACCTGGCAGCGCGGGCGAGGAAATTTGTTGATCATCAATCACGGTGAGGGATACTACACGGTTTACACGCATCTCGACGAGATTGCCGTGAATCTGCAGGAAGAAGTCGAACAGGGCCGGGTCATCGGTGTGGTCGGTGATGCCGGCATGGTGGATCCTCCGGTTCTGCATTTTCAGATCTGGAATAAGTTCGATCACCTCGACCCGAAAGCGTGGCTTCGATAGATAGACTGAAATGTGGGAATCCGGAAAGGTGAGGAGTTGGAGGCGATGGTAACAAGCGCGGAAATAGATTTTTCGCCGATTGCGGGTCAGGCACAGGTCGGCCGTTTTCTCGCCGCCACCCTGGACAGCGGCAGGCTGGCTCACGGCTATCTGTTTACAGGGCCTGCCGGAACCGGAAAACGCGCCGTCGCAGTTCGATTCGCCCAGGCTTTGGTGTGCAGCTCCGGAGACAGAAGGCCGTGTGGTGTGTGCGCAAGTTGCCGCCAATTCAGCAGCCACTCCCACCCCTATGTCTCCTTCATTTTTGCACATCCGAAATCAGCCAAAGAGGATGATCTCAACTCCTTGCTGCAGACCCTGGTCAGCGACCCCTACGACTTCAGCCTGCCGTGGAACAATCCACGCATATCGATTGAGGACATTCGCGCTTTGCGACAGCGCATGTCACTGAAGTCTGAATCGGGAGCCCGGCGCGTGATCGTGATTCTCGAAGCGCAGACCATGACCCCCGAAGCAACCAACGCGTTGCTGAAGATACTCGAAGAGCCGCCGGATGAGACCTATTTTATTTTGACTTCCTCTGCTCCGGATACAATTTTACCGACGATTATCAGCCGGTGCCAGCAGCTCAAATTTTCTCTGCTCTCCGCAGCAGATATCGAAAAAGCGCTGCAGCAAAGAGGGGCAGGTGATGCCGGGGAGATTCCTATCATCGCCCGTATGGCGCGCGGCAGCATGCAGCAGGCTCTCGAGCTCGTTTCTGAAGGAATTTCCGGACAGAGCGAGCAGACGCTGGAGCTGCTCCGCACCTGCTTCCGCCCTCCTTCCAGTAGCGCGCAGTACGTGACAAAACTTGTCGATAAGCACGACCGCAAAGGCATCGCCACACTGCTGGAAAGTTTGCTGTATCTGTTGCGCGACGCCTGGCTGGTGGCTTCTCTGGGTGATCAGCTCGATGAAAACGCCCTGACGAACAGGGATGTCATCGATACATTGCGCCGGTTTGCCGGCAGTTACCAGAAGTTTGACTATCCTGCAGCGATCCGCGAGGTCGAACGCGCCCTGCGGATGCTCGACCGTTATGTGCAACCGCAACTGGTTTTGATGGGATTGATCATTCACATCAACAGATTGTCCGGGCAGAGCTGAAAAAAGTATTCGATGAAGAGCCATCTCCGGCTTGCAATAAAGAATGCTGGTGTCTCTGATTTTGTGATGATTTTGAGTTTTTCAGGCGAAAAGTTGTGAAAAAAATCGGGATAAATGCCCGGGGGCTGCAGAGGCCTGCAGTCCGTGGAACACATCACTCTGACAGGAAAGGCAAAGATGCCTGATTATATAGAAATCAAATTCAAAGGTGAACGCAAAGCGGTGTTTCATAACCCTTTGCAGTTGCCGTTCCGTCCCGGAGATTATGCCATCGTCGAGGCGGAAAAGGGGGAGGATTGCGGCCGTGTCAATAACTTGCACCCAACCCGGAAGCAGATTGAAGAGTGCAAAGAGCAGAAAAGGAAGATTCTGCGCAAGGCACTGCCGGCAGATATCATTAAAATCAGACAGAAGCAGAGCAACGAAAGCCGCGCTCTGGACAGTTGCCGTAATAAAGTGAAAAAACATAATCTCAATATGAAGCTGGTCGATTGCGAGTATCAGTTCGACGGCAACAAGATTACGTTTTATTTTACTGCGGAAAAACGAGTCGATTTCAGAGAGCTGGTCAAAGACCTTGCCGGTGAGTACCGCACCCGCATCGAGTTGCGCCAGATCGGCGTCCGCGATGAGGCAAAACGTCTGGGCGGTTATGGCGTGTGTGGGCGAAAGCTCTGCTGCGCCGCTTGGATCAAGGAGTTCAAACCGATTTCGACCCAGGCGGCGAAAGAACAAAACCTGCCTCTCAACCCCAATAAGCTCGCCGGGTCTTGCGGCCGCCTGAAGTGCTGCCTGATCTTCGAGCGGGATTTTTACAACTGGGCTGTGACCGCCTTTCCTGAACTGGCCAAGCCGATTACAACCTCGCGCGGCAAGGGAATCGTGCACCGTATCGATATTTTCAAGGAAACGATCGAGGTGCGTTATCCTGACGAGGAAATCGAGACCCTGTCGATTACCGAGCTGGAAAAAAACGGCTATCGTTGCGATAAGAACTGTGCCGATAAGCCTGCTCAGAACGGCGGTAAAAAGGACAATAAAAAGAAGGACAGCAAGTGAAAGATCGCATCATCGTAACCAGCGCTCTGCCCTATGCCAATGGCCCCCTGCACATCGGTCATATTGCCGGTGCTTACCTGCCGGCAGATATTTACGTACGCTATAATCGCCTGAAAAAGAGGGATATCCTGTTCATCTGCGGCTCGGATGAAAACGGCGTGCCGATCATGCTGCGTGCCCGGAAAGAAGGCGTTTCTCCCCAGGCTATCGTCGATCGCTACCATGCCATGAACAAGCAGGATTTTGAAAAATTCGGCATCTCCTTTGACTACTATGGCAGAACCTCCTCAGCGACGCACAGGGAGACGAGCCAGGGGATTTTTCGCCGGCTTGCAGAAAATGGAGTCTTTCGTCTCAAAACGGAAAAGCAGTTGTACGATCCCGAGGCAAAGCTCTTTCTCGCCGACCGGTTTGTCTATGGCACCTGCCCGAAATGCGGCTATGAGAATGCCTATGGCGACCAGTGCGAAAAATGCGGAACCTCCCTCAGTCCTGCCGACCTGATCGATCCCAAAAGTGCGGTGACCAACACCACGCCCGTGATGAAAGAGACAACGCACTGGTATCTGCCGCTGGCAGAAATACAACCCCGGTTGGAGAAATGGATCGCGAGCCATCCGGACTGGAAGCCGAATGTGCTCGGCCAGGTAAAGAGCTGGTTTGCCGACGGCCTGAAAGACCGGGCTGTGACGCGTGATCTGCCCTGGGGAGTGCCGGTTCCCGAAGATGTTGCCGCGAAAGAAGGCGTCGATGTGGAAAACAAGGTGCTCTATGTCTGGTTTGATGCGCCCATCGGCTACATTTCCGCGACCAAGGAGTGGGCACAGCAGCAGGGCGATCCCGAGCTGTGGAAGAAATACTGGCAGGATGAAAACGCATCGCTGGTGCACTTCATCGGCAAGGATAATATTGTTTTCCACTGTCTGATCTTTCCAGCCATGCTGATGATGCACGGCGATTTTGTTTTGCCGGATAACGTACCGGCCAATGAGTTTCTCAACCTGGAAGGCAACAAGCTCTCGACCAGCAGAAACTACGCTGTCTGGTTGAAGGACTATCTCGAAAAGTTCGAGCCGGACTCGCTGCGCTATACCCTGGCCGCGAACCTGCCGGAAACCCGTGATGCGGATTTTTCCTGGAAAGAGTTTCAGGCACGGCACAACAACGAGCTGGCTGATATTATTGGAAATTTCATCAACAGGACGTTTACGTTCCTGAAGAAAAACTTCGATGGCGTGATGCCGCCTGCCGCTGCAGCAGATGCCCTCGACGAAGAGCTGGAGCAGAAAATCCAGCAAGCACGCGAGACCATGGGCGAACACATCGAGCATTTTCGCATCAAAGAGGCCACACGCGAACTCATGGACCTGGCACGGTTTGCTAACAAGTACTTCAACGATAAAGCACCGTGGAAAACGCGCAAAGAGGACCCGGAGCAGTGTGCCTCGACGCTGAACCGCTGTGCCAACACCGCCTACGCACTGGCTGTGATGATGCAGCCGATCATGCCCTTTAGCGCGGAGAAAATCTGGAAAATTCTCAACGCACCCGGAAGCCCGGAAACAGCAAAATGGGATGCAGTGGGCACAGAAACACTGCCTGTCGGGCACCGCTTTGACGAAGTGAAGATCGTTTTCAAAAAGATAGAGGACGAGGTCATCCAGAAAGAAATCGATACATTGCAGGCGGTTTTGGACAGCCGGGAAGACAAAGGTACGCCACCGGAGGAGAACGTGGAGCAGATTACCATCGATGAGTTTGCACGCACAGAGCTGCGCGTCGGGCGGATTCTTTCCGCGGAAAAGATGAAGGGAGCGGATCGTTTGCTGAAGTTGCAGGTTGATCTCGGTACAGAAAAGCGCCAGATTATCGCCGGTATCGCACAGCACTATTCGCCGGAGCAACTGACGGATCGCAAAGTCGTCGTTGTGGCGAATTTGAAACCCGCGAAACTGCGCGGGGAGCTCTCCGAGGGCATGGTGCTGGCGGCTGTTGCAGAGGATGGCAGCTTATCCCTCGTGGCTCCGGATGAAGCGACGCCGGTTGGCGCCAGGGTGAGGTGACCGTGGAGCTGATCGATACCCACCTGCATTTGCAGTTAGAAC
>DRLW01000305.1 GCA_011375275.1 Bacteroidota bacterium | reverse complement strand
CTTTGCCGAATAAATTCTTCAACTACCCCTGCTTTCCCTGTGTGCTCAATACAAGACTTACCAGAAACAACCGGTCATATTTTCTCCAGAACGGTGATGGCGATCAGAATAGCCAGCACGTAGCTCATCACGATGATCATGACCAGGGCGACTATGGCACCTGTGTTTGGCTTTCTAATCAGCAGGTAGTCCTGCAAACGACTGAGTACTTCTTCAAAAAGCTGATCCGGACTCAGAGACATGCCGGCCATGGTATTTTTCCGCGCTCCGGGGCGCTCCGGAGACATGAATCTTGGGTCTGTGCCGTTCTCCGTAGTCGCTGGTTCCAGGAAAGGATTGATGCGCTCGGCAGCATCGCGCCGCACAAAGTCGTGAGCCGGCTTCGCCTGCTCCAGGGGCGCAGTAACCTCGCTTTGGTAGAGCTCGTCATACTCATCCCGATCCGTGTGCAGGGAAGTACCGGGAGTATGTTTCCCGTTGCTGTCAAAACCGGCGGCATCGGGTGTGGGTGTATCCTCCCCATACCCGCCGGCGACCAGCGTTTCGCCCTTTTCCTTTGTCGCGCTCCCGCCGGGCGCCTGGTGTACAGGTTTATCGACCTTTGCTTCCTTGAGCGCAGCCACACCCATCTCCTGATAGACATCATCATGCGTCACATCATCGACGACCTCTTTTGTGATCACTTTCTGGCTGCGGACATATCCCATGACCAGTGCATTTTCACAGATGATATTGATCCTGCGCGGGACACCCTCGGCCGCGAGATAAACCGCTTTGACCGCTTCCGGCGTGAAAAGATCGCCAACCATATTCAGGCCGGCAATTTTGAGCCGGTGGCGGATATATTCGCCTGTTTCTTTGAGACTCAGGGTGCGCAGGGTATAGCGCATACTTATGCGCTGGTTCAATTGGCGAATTTCAGGCCGGGCCAGAGTATCCAGCAGTTCTGGCTGGCCGGAGAGGAAAATCTGCAACACCTTATTTTCAGCAGTCTCGATATTGGACAGCAGGCGGATTTCCTCGAGAATCTCTTCCTTTAAATTATGCGCTTCGTCGATGATCAGCACGGCAGAACTGTTTTGTTCGCTCAGCCCCTGCAGGAATTCCTGCAAACGCATGATATAATCCGTACGGCTTTGCGAGCCTTCGCTGTCGATCCCAAACTCACGGCAGATGCACTGCAGTAAACCCTTGGCACTCAGTAGCGTGTGAAAAATCAACGCCGTGTGCGTATCCGGGTCCATGGTATCCATGATCGAACGCAGGATCGTAGTTTTCCCCGTGCCGACTTCTCCACTGAGCACAACGAAACCGCGGCGTAATTTCAGCCCGAGCAACAACCGCGACCACGCTTCCTGGTGGCCGGCACTGAAATAAAAATAGCGCGGGTCTGGCGTCAACTGAAACGGAGATTCTTTTAAGCCATAATACTGTTCGTACATGTGCGTGCCTGTCACTATTCAGCCGGAAGCTGAAATTTTATCATACAAAAGAGCTGTCTCAAGTTTGCTCGCCTGGTAATAAATTCAGGAACCGGATCCCGTGAAGCGCAGGCCGGGCAGCTGAACTTGTCACATTCACCGGTCCCCGAACATCCTTTTTTACTGCTGATCTCCATGCTCGTTATAAACAGTCTGGTTATCCATTTAACTCAGCACGGTCGCATCTTTTCAAGCAGACTGCGTGACAACAGCACGTGCCTGCACCTGAACTGTCATCCCGGTTTCCCCGCAGGGGGAGGCCGGGATCTCCCCGACTCAGGCATGTGACCGAAAAAATGAGATTCCGGCACGGCGCTGCTCCTGGCCGGAATGACAGATGTCGATATTTGCATCAGGCCCCGATAGCTGAGTTAACTGGATACCCGGGTAATACTCTCATCTATACAGGAGGCCCGTCTTCTCTCACATAGTGCAAAAAGAATCGTCCTTCCTGGCGACAGTATGCATTCCTCAGGCCGCTGTCATACGACCATCTGCTTTTTCTTGATGTCAGCGATTGAAACCAGTACCGGCAACCCGACTGCCGCTTCGATACTCTCCGCTGATTTCACAGTATCATCTGAACTGCCGAGAAAAAATGCCAGACCAGCGCTGGCCAACAGGCCGAAGAGCGTTGCAAGGCTGATATTAAACGGAATGTTCGGTGAAATCGGCTTCTCAGGCACAAGCGCCGGATTGATAACGCTGATCTGGATATCTTCTGTACTTTGTGCCACGCTCAGGCGTTTTTCTTCTTTTTTCTTCAACAAGGTGGCATAGATGCTTTCATACTCCCCGATGTCGCGCGACAGGGCAGCATATTTTTTCTCTATTTCAGGCAGTTGCTTCAAACGCGTGCGCAATTGGGCTGCACGCTCGGTCAAAAAATTTTCCTCATCACGGATGGTCTTCAAGGCATACGCTTCGACCTCGAACTGGCGTTTAACTTCATCCTCGAGCATGTTTTCAAGGGTCATGATTTCCGAGCTGACAGCCCGGACTTCGTCGTACTCATCGGTATATTTCACCAGCAAACGGGATTTCTCCATACGCAGATCGATGAGGCGCTGATAGAGCTTGCGGGCATTGGTCCAGTCAGCGGCACCGGAGTTGGCAGCCCCCCTTCTGCCAAGCACCTTATTTTTCTGCCACATGGTGCGAAACTGGTCGAGAATGGCGGTCTGGTGCATGCGCTTGCGCCGGACATCGAGGAGACTGTTCTCAATCTGGTGCAACTGTGACAACGTCTGCCGCTTTTGCTCTTCCAGTGAGATGATATCTCGATTCATACGGTACTTGTCCAGTGTTTCGCGCAGCTCAGCGAGCTTGAGTTTGTTGAGCTCGATCTGTCTTTTGAGAAAATCATAGGTGGCGTCCTGTTGATAGATACTGCGCCTGAAAATCTTATATGCACTGATATACAGATTGACCATTTTGGCAGCCCGCACCGGCTCAGTATCGCGATATGACAACTCGATAATTGAGGTATTCTTCAGAGGCGTTACCTCTACCGAGCGCTGTATGCGAGCAATTTGCGCTGCAGCTTCCGGCCTGGGTTTTC
Source organism: Bacteroidota bacterium (assembly GCA_011375275.1). Classification (GTDB taxonomy): domain Bacteria; phylum Zhuqueibacterota; class Zhuqueibacteria; order Zhuqueibacterales; family Geothermadaptataceae; genus Geothermadaptatus. The sequence continues at coordinate 3,014 of DRLW01000305.1, read as the reverse complement.
TGTCGCCGAGTGAATTGGCCAGACGGTAAACCTGCTCGGCGCATTCGTAACTTTTGATCAATTCTTTCTCAGAATTGAGTATGGTCTTCAAATCCGGGCGGCGATCCCTGCCACTGGAGGGCGCTCCTAAGCTGATCTTTTCGGAGCTATCCCACTTCAGCAATAACCTGGCGCCGGACTGGTAAACTTTTGGCATCAGAAAGCTGGCGACGGTCGCGGTTCCGGTAATGGTTACCATGAGCAACAGCAGCACCGGCCAGTGGCGGAAAACGATCATGCGGAAGTCCCGGAGAGACATCCCCTGCCCGGCTCCGCCTGCAAAATCCTGATAGGGCGCCATCACCGTCGCTGGCATATTGACGAAATTTTTCTGATCTTCATTCATAGATCAAACCTGATGCTTGCCACTCAGTTGATGACACGAGTGAAAAATATCGCTCTGAGATACAAATCCAGCGGCGGCCCGACAAAACGGGTAATAAAGCGTTCGACAAAACCATCGAGCTCGCCGATAACGGTTTTCGGCACATAAACGATATCATTGGCTACCAGAACCCGATCACGTGCCCGGTCTGGTTTGCGGGGGAAATTGGCCAGGTTCAACCGTACTGCGATCGGATTGCGGAAATATTCATTCCGCATGAGAATGACGCTGTTCAGCTTGGCATACTGTGTGTATCCGCCTGCCTTGGCGATAGCCCGCAGGATGGTCATTCCATCGTCGAGTTCATAGGCTCCGGGGGTCGCGACCTCCCCGAGAACGTAGATATTGCGTTTGCCGAAACTCTTTACCAGCACCGTCACATCAGGACGGCGAATGATGCGGCTGTACCGTCGCGTCAGGAGCGAATCGAGCTGGCGCGGCGTGCGCCCCAGGGTGAAAAGTTCACCGATTTTTTCCAGCCCGATCCTGCCGTCCGGACGAACGGTTACAGTCGTGCTGAATTCCGGGTGATCGAATATTTTGATTTCAATTTCATCGCCGAAGCTGAAGCGGTATTGCGGCAAAGCCCTGAACTTCTTTGGTGGCCGGATTTCAACTAAGGTATCAGCCAGCGTTGAGCGCAAAACCGACTCCTGGCGGCTGTCGGATTGAATACGCGGATTGACACTGCACGCCAGCAAACCGACGAGCAGTATGGCTGTGCAAAGGCTTGCAGTCAGCAAATAGTTGTGTACTTCACCCGGCATAAATCAAAATCCCCAAACAAATTACGTTCTCCTGCAGCAGTACTGATCAGATGGACTCCGTCCACATGCTGAAGTCGTTCTTCAAGTGTTCTGAATTTCTCAGGCTGCACTTCGAAAATGCGTAATAGAAGCCGGGAGCCGAAACCCCCGGCCCTTTTTGATGTTCCCCTGTATGGTGTGCAAAGGGGTTTATCGCGAATTATTCATGACGACATGTTTCTCCCGATGAGATAGTCGGGATAGCTGATTATTTCGCAAGGACAAGTTTTTTCTTCATCACCAACCCACTCGCGGTTTCCAGACTGTAGATGTATATCCCGGTAGCCATGGTTTGCCCCGCGTTGTTCCGGCCGTTCCAGATCACCCTGTGACTTCCGGCCGGCAGTGATTTTCCGGCAATCAGAGTACGGATTTCCTGCCCGACCAGATTGTAGATTTTAACCGCTACTTCGCTGCGGACAGGGAGATCAAATGCAATCGTCGTACTCGGATTGAATGGATTCGGATAATTCTGCAACAGTGCAAATTCATCCGGCATTGCATTTTCAAAAGTCACGCGCAACGGGTTGTGAAATGTCACTGTTCCGTTATAGTCAACGTCGGCCAGCCTGTAAAAATAGGTCTTACCGACTTCCGCACGATCATCGATAAATGAGTAATCATTTTGATCGCTGGCATTCCCAGCCCCGGGGATGAGCCTCTGCGTGATCTTCCGGTAGCCGTTTTCCGGCCCCTGTTCACTGCGCCAGAGTTCAAAACCGGCATTTTCCGTTTCAGATGCCGTGCTCCAGCTCAGCTCGATCCCGTCACTGACGACATTTGCCGAAAACATCAACAGCTCAACCGGCACCGGGCCGACAACATTACCACTGCTCGTACCTATATCCGATTCAACCGTGTAACTAACAGATTCCTCACTGCAAACACTATGGAAAACAAAACCGTAGAGAAAACTACCAGCCGGCAGTGTATAAGAAGCTCCCCCGGTATATGTCCACGTGATCTTTGCATTCGTGCTATCGTTGGTATAGGCATACGTCCAGCCAGCCGGTTCTGAATGCGAACACGGTTCGCACAGCGTATTCGGATCGAAAACAACCGTAAATTCGGTTATTTCGATATCATTCCCGCTGCCTACCGAGTTCAAGTTTGCCAACGTATAAGAATATTTATTGACAGCACAAGCACCTGTGTCATTTTTCCGTTCCCCAAACAAGTGTAAATTTTCGAGCTGAGCACTTGCCTGGCCGGACAAAAACAAGAGAAAAAACATCCCCCAGAGAAAAGTAGTAACAACTTTCATGATCCTACTCCTGCAGGATAGAACCCCCTTTTCGAATCCCTGAAAATCATGGTTCTTTATCAATGAGCTTTGGGCCCTCTCCCTGGATGCCCGTGAACTGTGATCGATTTACTGCGATCGTAAATCCGTTCAGGCATTTCTGCCACCGGGTGAGCAGATTTACGGAGAGTGAAAACCTCCTTTCTTTTTTATATTATCCTCCTGCGTACGCTTGCACACTGTGCGCAATACACGGCAGATGAGGGTTGGAAACGAATTGTCTGGCTATCCATTTAACTCAGGAATGTTGCATTTTTTAACCAGACCGCCGGAGCACAGCACGTGCATGCACCAGAACGGTCATTCCGGTTTCCCCGCAGGGGAAGACCGGAATCTCCCAGACTCAGGCACGTGCCCGAAAAGATGAGATCCCGGCACGGCGCTTCGCTTGGCCGGAATGACAGATGACGATACCCGGATCAGGCCCGGTTTGCTGAGTAAACTGGATACCCGGAAACGAATTGAGATAATTTTTTTGCAG
>DRLW01000304.1 GCA_011375275.1 Bacteroidota bacterium | reverse complement strand
GAGCTCAACGGCAAGCGCGTGGTGATCTTCAGCCGTACGGAAAAACCGTTGCGGCACCTGCAGTACACAGTGACAGGCACTGGTTTCATGCAACACCTGATCGTGGAAGTGGTTAAAAATCGGCCCTGGCGCGCCACAAAAGACGGCCGCAAGGTCGCCGAAGGAAATACCGGCGATGCCGGTGCGGTCTCTTTCGCGGACATGACCAGGACCGGGGCACGCTACCAGATCATCGTGGAGTGAAAACGCCTGCTTGAGCCAACCTGATTTTCGCAGCCTGAAGCCGGGAGTGGGACATTCGAAGATATGTGCCCTCCCCCTGGCACGGGTGGATGCGTTGTGCCGGCAAAAACAGTTTTCTCCTGTTCGCGCAGGATGGCATTAAACGCATCACCGCCCCGGGCGTCCTGCCTGATAACACGTGGTCTGTAACCCGATACATTTCAATCCAAAAAACGCGACCATCAATCAGCCCGGGCTAAGCAGTGCGTGACGAAAAAATCGCCACCCCGCTTCTTGCAAAAGCCTGCACCCGACCCGGCGCGATTTCGGCCCATGCCGCCACGTTGCCGCCGCAGCGGTGCGAAAAAGCCATCTACCTGCGACGACAGGCCAGGGCGCACTACCGCCGGAGATCACTTCCCCGCAATACCGTTTTCTGGTACGCCGTGCTGAGCTGCGGATCATGCGGGGCAAAATCCGAAACGAGTTGTTGCATGTGGTTGCGTAAAAATAAGAATCTCTCTTCTTCATTACCCCGGACAGAATATGCTCGACATGAAAAAAAACCGTTTTCTCCTCGCCTTCATGCTGCTCATTCTTTCATCCAGCCAGGCCCTGGCACAAAAACCTTCTGCCGGCGTACCATCTTCACCAGACACGACACGCCATTATCTCTTTTACCTGCACGGCATGATCATCGAACTGCAGGGGATTCGTCCGACCAGTCCTCGTTTCGGCGTTTATGAGTACGAAAAAATTCTGCAGACCTTTGCGGACAGCGGCTTTGTGGTCATCAGCGAGGCGAGAAAAAAGGGGACCCAGGTACGGCCATACGCTCAAAAAGTGGCTGCACAAATCGACAGCCTGCTCAAAGCCGGCGTTCCTGCGCGCAATATCACTGTGCTCGGCGCCTCCAAAGGTGCCGGCATCGCTGTGATGGTATCCCACCTTCTGCGCAACGAGGACATCGCTTTTGTACTTCTGGCGATCTGCAATGAGCGCATGGCCACATTCTGGAAAAAGAACGGTGTGCAGCTTTGGGGACGCGTGCTGTATTTCCACGACACCTCCGACGGTATTGCCGGGAGTTGTTCGGGCTACCTCAAGGACCTGCGCAGCCCCGGCCTGAAGCAATTCCGCGAAATCGAACTCTCCCTCGGTCTCGGGCATGGTTTTCTGTACCGCCCCTTGCCGGCCTGGGTGCGGCCATCGGTTGCCTGGGCACGGGGTGAGAATCCATCGCCTGAAACACGGTAACCCGCATTTTTCATACATTTGAACTTTTCAGATGATACACAACAAAACACGCATTCTCGTCGCCGATGATCACCCGATCTTCCTGCGCGGCCTTGCGCAGATCATCGAAACCGATGTGGCGTTCACCATCGTTGCCGAGGCAAGCCATGGCGAACAGGCGCTGCAGCTCATGCGTGAGGAGCAGCCGGACATCGCCGTGCTCGATATCAACATGCCGAAAAAAGACGGTTTCGAAGTTGTGAACGAGATGAGAAGCCAGGGTTTATCCGGCACCAAAATCGTCTTTCTGACCATGTACGATGACGAAAGCTACCTCGACTCAGCGCTCGATCTCGGCGTTTCCGGCTACCTGCTGAAAGAGAACGCCACCGGCGAGGTGCTGCACTGCCTGCGCGCCATCCTGAACGGTCGGCTCTACATCAGCCCGACCCTGTCCGGCTATCTGGTTGCACGCCAGCAGCAACGTGAGGCTCTTCTGCAGAAGGTTGCCGGGCTCGACTCCCTCACCCCGAGCGAGCGCAAAATCCTTCGCCTCCTCGCGCGCGGCCTGACCAGCCGTGATATGGCAGCAACACTGCACATCAGCATTCGCACTGTGCAAAACCACCGCAATAATATCTGCCGGAAGCTCGATCTGCGCGGGCATAACAAGCTCCTGGAGTTTGCCATCCAGCATAAATCCGAGCTCTGAGCCACCTCATATAAAAGCCCTCCATACTGATCTGCGCTCATGAGTATATCTACTCATGAAAAAATGAGTACTCCCCTCTATGGCAATCTCTCTCCCTTTCTGTTACCTTTTCTTCACACTTCATCTGAACTATGCACCAAAACAGTGTGAGCGAGAATCCCGGTGTCGCTGAATAACTCGCACGGCCGATCGCTTTGAGTGCATTTTTCAGGTCAGCCAGGATTGGAGACATGCCTTGACCCTACTCATCGCCGATGACAATGTGCGCATGCGCGAAACATTACGCAGACTTCTGACCCACCACTTCACTACTGACATAACAATCCATGAATGTGCTGACGGGCTTGATGCTGTAGCCTCAGCCCAGATGTATCATCCGGACTGGATTCTCATGGACATCAAGATGGAACATCTCGATGGCCTTGCAGCGGCAAAAGCGATCCTGCTCACAACGCCGCAGAGCAAAATCATCATCGTGACAAGCTATGATGAACCAGAATTTCGCGAAGAAGCGGAAAAGATCGGCGTCACCGGCTATGTTTTGAAAGATAATCTTTTTTCACTGCTCGACATCTTCAGAGAATAGTGCCTGAACAGTTCGTAACCCAATAATAGAAAACAGTTAACTCGAGATTTCAGAACAACCGAAAAGGACCCCCAGCATGAAATGGCTTGGTGCAGCACTCATCATTTTTTCAGCCTTCCCTACCCTCAGCACAGCACAGATCGACATGTCGAAACTGACACCTGAACAGCAAGACAGGGTGAAAAAAATACTCAATGAACGGCACTGTACCTGCGGCTGCGACATGCATATCGCCACGTGTCTTACCGATGATCCGAGCTGTGAAACAGCACCAAAACTCGCCCATGAAATCATCGATGAGGTCATCGCAAAAACGCCGGACATCGAGCTGAGGCGGGTCGATACATCCAGGCTGACACAGGCGCAGAAAGTGAAGGCCTACGAGATTCTGTCAAAGCAGAACTGTACATGCGAATGCGGCATGGCTGTCACCCAATGTCTGGCCGATGACCCGGACT
>DRLW01000303.1 GCA_011375275.1 Bacteroidota bacterium | reverse complement strand
CCCGCGTGGGTAATGCAGGCGCCACTGGTGATTTCATCTTCAAAATCCAGGGACTGGTCTTCCGCACTGAAAAGGTGGCGGAACAGATTTGTAGTATTTTTCGAATACATCTGGCTGGCATGTACCGGCAGTTTGGCCGGCAGATTGACAGCGCCGTAGATGGTAACACCGTGCTTCTCGATGGTCTCATTGGCTTTGGTCAGTTCGCAGTTACCGCCGGTTTCTGCAGCCAGATCGATGATGACCGAGCCCTGGCGCATGCTCTTGACCATCTCTTCGGTAATCAGCACCGGTGCCGTCTTGCCGAAAATCTGCGCTGTGGTGATAACCACATCGACCTTTCCGATACGTCCGGCAATGGCTTCCTGCTCTTTTTTTAAAAACTCATCGGATTGCTGCTTGGCATAGCCGCCGCTGGTTTCGACATCTTCCTCAGGCAGCTCCATTTCAACAAAGCGCGCGCCCAGACTTTCCACCTGCTCCCGTACAGCAGGACGTGGATCGAACGCTTCCACTTTGGCTCCCAGCCTCCTGGCTGTAGCGATGGCCTGCAAGCCGGCGACACCAGCGCCGAGCACAAAGACGTTCGCCGGGGGAATGGTGCCCGCAGCGGTCATCAGCAAGGGAAAAAATTTGCCGAGATGGTTTGAGGCGATGAGCACGGCTTTATAGCCGGCAACCGTCGCCTGCGAACTCAGAGAATCCATGCTCTGCGCGCGGGTGATGCGCGGGATGAACTCCATGGCAAACGCTGTGATTTTCTTGGCAGCTAATTTCTTGATCGTCTCTTTTTCCGTAAAAGGCGCCAGGTAGCTGATCAGCACCTTGCCCTCCGGGAGCAGGTCGATCTCGTGTTTACTTCCGGACAGCGCACGCAGAGGCTGCACTTTGATGATGACATCTGAACTCTTGTACAGCTCGGCTTTATCTTTGACCACAGCCGCACCAGCTTCCTTGTATTCCTCATCGCTGAAGGAAGAACCGGCGCCGGCGCCACTCTCGACCAGGACCTCGTGATTTCCTTTGGTCAGGGCGCTGACCATCGAAGGCACGAGAGCGACTCTGGTTTCACCTTCCGTTATTTCTTTCGGGATACCGATTTTCACTGGACACCTCCTGAATTTAACCTGGGAAATTCATAGATTTTGCAAAAGCAAAACATAACTATATCTTTATTAACGAGTTCCAAAGAAGACCCGCCTGGTAGTTCGGGAAGCTCGCGGTCTCAGGCCACAACGCTCACATGAGTCTCGACTCAGCCCCGATATGATGGCAAAATCGGTGCCAGCAGGCAGGTATAAAATCTTTTCCCTCGTGAAGGCAGAGCAAAGAGAAAAACACGGGCTTTACCGCGATCGCCGGGCCGGAATTCATGCCTGAATCATGCGGTGCACCGCTGTGCGAGGTGCTGGCACAGCCGCCTTTGTGTGCACAGTCCGGGAATATGCCTGCTTCTTTTCTGTCAGTAGATATTTCTGGAGCGTGACGGCTCCGGGTAGAGAGTCCAGCCCGGCGAAGAACACGCCGGACTTTGCCAGATATGAGAAAGCTATTTTCGCTATCAGGAAACTGAGAAGCTGTGCGAGGTGTGGTGTTGCCGGTCGTGCCTTTGCAGCGGCCGCGGCCGGCATGCCGGATGAAAAACAGAGTCATATTTTTCAGCGAGCAAAGATAAGCGGCCTTTATAGCAAATACAATAATAATAATACCAAACGATCACAGTTTATTCTTTGCATGTGCACTTTGTTCAAAAAAAGCAACTGACCGGGATCCCCAAGACGGGTCGCGCCGGCTAGCCGCGACCGGAGGCCTGCTGCACGGCATAGAGGATACATCATTTTCCGGTTCTTCCTTACATCGTGCGGGGTGAATACTTCCCTGGTCTGGCGAATTCGGGTCTCCTGTTTTATTGTGCTCCCTGCGCGGCCTCATGGCGGCTTCGAACCGTACCATAGACATGACGAGCCTGAACCTTGCGAAGGCCACGGAGCCTTCGCAAGGTTTTGAAGTTTTACAGCGATGAGAAAAACTGTAGAATTTTCACCACTATTTTCGTTTTTGTGGGTATTTTTCACCACTTTTCGCCGATTTCGGTACTATTTCCATTGACTCTAACTATATTTATCTTAATAAATAACAACCCGGAAACTTTCATTGTTTTGCCAGCACCCGTGAACTATCAAACTAAAAAACTGCATCTGTGAGGACAGGATATGAGCAAAAACGACATGGGCATGGATCGCTTCAAACAAATTCAGGAAATCATCCTGGGAGAATTCGCTGATGCCTGGGAGAAAAAACTCGATGATCTCAACAAACGCCTTGCACAACTGAACAGCACGATGGAGAAAAACTTTTCCACGTTCGACCAGCGCCTGCAGGAGCTGGAATCAGCCTTGAACTCGCGCATCGGCGAGACCGAGTCCGGCCTTACGAAAAAAATAACCACTCTGCGTTCGGATTTCGAAACGTTCCGCGACACCTTCAGCACAGAAACAGCCCAGGGCCTTGGCCGCAAACTGGACATCCAGACGATCAGCAGCCTGTTTGCCGAGCTCAGCGATCGTCTGCAAAACCACGACAGCGAAACAGCCGGCTGAGGCAACCCTGTCTGCCGTACGTGTTACTCACTCACCCAAACCGTGATATGACCTATGCCGAACTCTCCATCCGCAGGTGATATTGATAAGCTGCGCCAATTGCTTTTCGAGGAAGATCAGGAAAAAATTCAACGGCTGCAGCAGGAGATCGAACAGATCAGGCAGCAGATATCCGACAAAGAAGCCCTGATCGAAACCATCGACCCGGTCCTCGGCGATGCCATTTCCCGTCGAATCGGCCAGGCCAAAGACGAGATGGCCGAAGCTCTGGCGCCGGTCATGGGCGCAGCCATCAAAACCCAGATCGCCACGGCAAAGGATGATATCGTCGATGCGCTCTACCCGGTCATCGGCTCCACGATCCGCAAAGCCATCGCCGAGGCCATGCGCAACCTGGCCCGGTCTGTCAACGAACAGGTCGAACGGGCTCTGAGCTTCCGTCTGTGGAAGCAGCGCATCAAAGCCAGGATCACCGGCGTGCCTCAGGATCAGCTCATTCTCAAAGAGGCACTCCCCTTCACCATACACGATATTCTCTATATTCATCGCGACACCGGGATTTTACTCGCTCATTTCGACCCATCTTCCACCTCCCGCAGCAGCGTGGACCAGGAGCTGGTCGGCGGTATGCTCAGTGCCATTACGGATTTCGCCAGTTCGATCACTGAGGAGAACGAAGCAAAGACGCTGCGCGAAATCCAGTATGAAGACATGACGATTTTTCTGGAAATGGGACGCCATGCCTGGCTGGCGATCGTGACCTCCGGCGCCGAACCAGACCACTTCAGAGATCAGGCAGCCCGGTACGAAAATATGCTGCACAACCGCTTTCACAAACAACTGCGCAGCTTTGACGGTGATGTATCCGCCTTTTCTGATGCGCACACGCTGATGAAGCAGCTCTATAACCGGGTCATGCATCCTGAGGACATCGTGAAACAGACAGGAGCGCAGGAACAAAGCGAAAACCACGGTTTGCGTTATCTCTTTGCCATCCTTTTTATCGTGGTGCTCTTTTTCGCCTGGCAGAAAATGCCCGATTACCTCGCAGCCCGCAAACTGAAAGCCCAACTGCAGGAACACCTGTCCGCCTCCGGCAGGTCCCTGCCCTCTGATCTCGATCTTCGCGTTGAGGGTGACCGGATCATCATCAGCGGCCTGGCCGCGGATGCAGCACAACATCGCCAGATGGTTAGTTTTCTCTCCCGCCAGTCGGGCTCTCGTCTGCTCATCGACAAACTGCGCACTGCCGGGCCGGCGGCGTCTCTCGCACAGGTTCGCGAGGCAGCCATGCAGCGCCTGGCCGGAGAAACCGACATCGATCCATCGACACTGCAATTCAATATCGACAAGGACGTGCTGACCATCAGAGGGATGGTCAGCGACCAGAAGCAGCGCCTGCTCGTCGCCTCCCTTCTTGCCGAGACACTCCCCTTCCGGGTGCTCATCAATGACCTGCGCATCGACAGCACGCAGCAAGCGGACACGAGCCGCATCTATTTCCCGCGCAACTCTATGGTTATGACCCCGGCTGACACGGCAGCTCTGCTGCAATTTATCAAAAAAAACACAGCATCCGCCGGTACTTCCATCCTGGTTAGCGGATATTCAGATGCCTCAGGGACACGGGCAACACAAAAGCGTATCGCTGCGATGAGAGCGGAAAATGTCCGCCAGTTTTTGATCAAAACGGCCGGTATTCCTGAAGATAAAATCACAACCCGAAGCTTTGCTGCGACAGCACAGGCCCTGCAGGACAGCAGCGAGAGCGCCCAAACACAGAGCCGGCGGGTGGAGGTGGTTATCGAGAGGAAGTAGAGGGTGCAGAAGGAATAAGCTGGCCCGGTTCATTCCGCATAGTACGAAATGCACCTGGCGCAGAGGAAATTCAGATAACAGAATGACGGCAAGATTTTTTGGCTCTTCATCAAATCGTGTTGGGCGCCAGGTGTAACGCGACATTCATGTCGCGATGGACGATACTTTTCGTCATCCAGAATGCTTCAGGTAGAACGGCTGGGACGCGACATAAATGGCCCGGTATGGGGAGTGCCCAGATGTAACGCGACATTCATGTCGCGTGGTACGGCCGCCTATATATTAAACCAGGGCCAAAAACCGCCCTGCAGGAGCAACCGGCGGGGCGAGCCTACACCGCGCTGGCCGCATCCGGAATTATATCGTCAACAATCTCCCAAATTGGGCAAGGAACAAATATCATTTTGAAAACCCACACAATCCAAGGAAGAGCTGAAAGATTCATGACGACCTGACAGCAAGGACTGAAAATAGTTCTTATACGCGGTTTCTCTGGACTGATAGCGGAACTCGCAGGAGCTCCGACCCCGGTGCGCCCGAAGTGTTGCCACTTCGGCTACGTCTCTTCTGTATCCGCATTTGAGCCGGAGGGAAGGGGAAAAATTGAAGGAAGAGAAGAGGTTCGCCGGACGGACACCAAAAAATAAACTGCTCGGGTCAGGCTCAATAAATGTGAATTGCTCAGAATATGAATATCTCCGTTTACAGCAAAAAAATCTGCATGCTGGGAACGTTCGGTGCCGGGAAAACCAGCCTGGTGCGCCGGTTCGTTCATGGCATTTTCGAGGAAAAATACCTTTCGACGATCGGTGTGCACCTGTCGCACAAAGCCCTGTCAGACAGCGTTACCGGGATACAGTTCAACCTCATCATCTGGGACCTGGCGCATATCGAAAAATTCACCGCAGCGACACGCAACTATTTCCGCGGTGCTGCTGCCGCGATCATCGTGCTCGACCTGACCCGTGAAAGCAGCTTTGCTGAAAAACAGATCAGGATCAAAGAGTTTATCGAATCAAACCCCGGAGCTGCACTCGTTTTTGCCGGCAACAAGACAGACCTGCTCGACAGCCACGAGCAGGTGGAGAGCGAGCTGCATGCTTTTGCTGCTCGCTGGCAGGCGCCTGCAGTCCTCACCAGCGCCAAAACCGGCGAAAATGTCGAATCTCTCTTCGAGCTCGTCGTCGCAGCCATGCCGGAAGCAAAAAAGCGATGAATACGAAAAACATTCTCTCGACTGTCATCCGTGAAACCAGCGTCGCCTATGCGCTTTTCGATCACCGGCTGCAGCTCACCAGCTCTGATTTCACCAGCCTGCCGTGGTTCCTGCCGGAAGGCTGCCCGGCTGAAGCCAGCGACATCTGGACGCTCTTCCCCGAGCTGGTCGGCAGCGAGCCATTAGTCGATAGCCTGCTTGCAAAGCGTAAAAAACGCTTTGTCCTCGAAAAGATCAACAAACTCGGCCCGGACGACCGGCTCTATTACGCCGATCTGCAGTTTATGGCCTACTCGTTTCAGCAGCCAGCCAGCCGGGGCGTGCTCGTGCTCATCTTCGACCGCACCAGCCAGGTTGCCGCCGAACAACAGCTTCAGCAACAATACTATGAACTCCAGTTACTGCGCAGCAGACTTGCTTCGCAGCCGGGGTTTCTCAGCAATGCCATCCTGGGCGCCTCGCCCGCTGTTCAGGAAGTCCGTGCCTTTATCGAGCGTATCGCCAACCACAACACCACTGTGCTGTTGCAGGGCGAGACCGGCACGGGCAAAAGCCTGGTAGCGCGTGTCATTCACAACATCTCGCCACGCTCGGCAAAGCCTTTCGTCGAAATCAACTGCGCCGCCATTCCGGACACGTTGATGGAGTCCGAGCTGTTTGGTTACAAAAAGGGAGCGTTTACCAACGCCCAAAGTGACAAAAAAGGCCTGATCGAAGAAGCGAACGGCGGTACGCTCTTCCTTGATGAAATCGGTGAAATGCCCCTTTCACTGCAAGCCAAACTGCTGACCTTCCTGGAACAGAAAGCCTTCCGCAGCCTGGGCAGTACAGATGAAAAACGCGTCGATGTCCGCCTGATCGCTGCCACCAATCGCGATCTTGGCAGAGCAGTGGCGCACAACGACTTTCGTCAGGATCTCTTTTATCGCATCAATGTCGTGAGCTGTACCCTGCCGCCACTGCGCGAAATGGGCGATGACGTCCTCTTGCTGGCGGAACATTTCATCGAGCTGCTGCACTTCGAGGTCAACGAAAAAGTCACCGGCCTGAGCCCTTCTGCCAGGGCTAAACTGCTGAGCTGGCACTGGCCCGGTAACGTGCGCGAGCTGCGCAACGTCATCGAGCGGGCGATGATTTTTGCCCGCCGAGACAAAATCGAAGCCAGTGATCTTTTGCTCAGCCTCCCTCCCGCACCGGCCGGCGGGGATGACTTCATCCTGCCTGCCACGGGTTTTTCTCTCGAGGAGCATGAACGCAAATTGCTCGAGCAGGCCCTAAAGCATTGCCGTGGCGTTCAAAGTGCTGCCGCGGCACGTCTCGGCCTCAGCCTCGACACCTTCCGCTACCGTATCAAAAAATACGATTTGAACCCACGCGACTATTCCTGACCATTTTGCCGGAGCCATATTTTTTCAAAATGAATTTTCCCGACTCATCACCAGTATCATTGTACCCGGCCAACTCTGGATATCGCCAGCCGCATCCCGGCGGACTGGGATATCCCGAAAGCTGCCATCTTACCCGGCGAGATACCGGTACTGCGCTGCACAGCGCCTGGCTGGAATGATGCTGCGAGGCTACAGGCTTGAGGTATAAGAGATTTCCTGTGCTTCCTCGCACTCCATGCGGCTTTTCGCGATTGGTCATTTCACCATCCGGATAGCCATTTCACCACTACCCTTTTCCCGTTGCCAGATATGACCTGCTTTGACCCCGCAGTGAAAAGACAGAGACAAAAAGTTATTTTTACAGCACTTACCATATATTGGAATCAAAAAAATCACTCTCACTCACCGATTGGCATGAGGTTTGTCTAAACAGGCCGCGTCCGGCACAGTGCATCCCCGGATGATGTGACAAAGGGAGTAACACCTGGCAGGAGTAACGCAGGCATTCAGGAGAAGGCGATTCAGGACGAGGGGAGTCAGGGCGGCCTGCGTTACCCTGTGATTCTGTCAACGGTGAACCAGGGAGTTAGGCCGATGGAACTCCATCTACGATGCCGGGCCTGCAGAGAGATGAACTCATTTCATCTCGATCTGTTTTTGGGGCGATATGTCATCTGCAAAAAATGCAGGGCCAAACTGGATTATTTCGCGCTGAAGGAAGCTGAAGAAGGGGAAAAAACGTCAGATAATGCTGTTGACAAATACAAAAAGCAGGATCACGGTACCTCGAACGAGAACGAATCATAAATCTTGCACGAATTGCTAATGACAGATGCCGGTTTACAGGGCAAGGCCGGTTTGCTGAGTTTACTGGATACCCTGAGGTTAACTCAGCAAACAGGTGCTTTGCCGAACAAAATTTTTCAGCTGTACCGATTCCCACTCAGCAGCGTTGATTGTGCAAATAAATCGGGATAGCCAGACAAAACACATCCGTTCCCGCCTGCTAGCGCAAAGCACTGTGAGATAAAAAAAGGCAGGTGCCATTATTAACACATACTCTGAGGGTTCTATATGGAAAACGCTCCTCCTGATTTTGTGAGCCAGGCGATAGATTTTGCCTGGGAGATCGGCCCGGGGCTGATCGCAGCAATCATCACCCTGATCATTGGTTTGTGGGTCATCAAATTCATCAGCTCCCTGTTCACCAAAGCACTGGAGCGCAGCAAAGTAGAGGTTTCGCTGCAACACTTTCTCTCCAGCCTGGTAACGGTGCTGCTGAAAGTCATGCTGTTGATCAGCGTTGCTTCCATGCTGGGCATCAACACGACTTCCTTTGTCGCGATTATCGGTGCGGCAGGTTTGGCCGTGGGTCTGGCGCTGCAAGGCAGCCTGGCTAACTTCGCCGGCGGCGTCTTAATCCTGCTGTTCAAACCCTACAAAGTCGGCGATTTCATCGAAGCACAAGGCTTTGCCGGCAGTGTGAAGGAAATCCAGATTTTCAACACCATTCTGAAAACCGGCGACAATAAAATCATCATCATCCCGAATGGTCCTCTGGCCGGAGGCAACATCATCAACTATTCGACCATGCCCACGCGGCGCGTTGACATGACATTTGGCATCGGTTATGATGATGACCTGAAAAAGGCAAAAGAGGTCTTGCTGCGCCTTATCAAAGAAGACAGCCGCATCCTCAGCGATCCCGAGCCGATGATCGCTGTCTCGGAACTGGCAGACAGCTCGGTAAATTTCACCGTACGCGTCTGGTGTAAATCCGGGGATTATTGGGGGATTTACTTCGACATGCAGGAAAAAGTCAAGCTGACTTTTGACCAGGAAAAACTGTCGATTCCGTATCCACAACAAGATGTACATGTTTATAATCACTGATTATTGACGACCATAATTTGAAAATCTAGTCCCGTTCTGCGGGTCGGGGACCCCCGTATGCCACTCCCTGCAAAGGGCAGGCATATGCCGGCCCGCAGATTATTTTCAGCCAACAATGTACGCTCCTGTCAAAAAAGATGACTCTTCAGTGATCTCATGAACATCTGCATCCTGCTGCCGATTTCCATTGGCAACACAATGAAAACCGTCATCTCAATTTCTGGAGCAATTAAAATGGAAAATTATTATCTTGCCACAGTTTTAGCAGGCGCACTGCTCGCAGGGCTCTTAGTTGGTCTGGCTCTGATCAAACTGACCAACAGAAGCATGGGCCCCAAAAAAAACGGCAACCACGCCGCTTGATCCCTGGCCATCACCCTGCCGGCAGCTCCCAGCATCTCATCACCCACAACCGCCGCTGATTTGTGCAACCCGATTCAGCTATAAATTTCCGTTAGAACGGGGATCGTGATGAGCCAAAAAATTTCACCGATGGAA
Organism: Bacteroidota bacterium; assembly: GCA_011375275.1. Classification (GTDB taxonomy): domain Bacteria; phylum Zhuqueibacterota; class Zhuqueibacteria; order Zhuqueibacterales; family Geothermadaptataceae; genus Geothermadaptatus. The sequence goes on along the minus strand of DRLW01000303.1, from coordinate 2,036 downwards.
TAATGTACCTGTTCAGCCAGCGCGACTGTGCATCGTATGAGGGAATGGAACCATCATTGGGGCAGGTGGTCTCTCGTTTCGCTCGTGGACTGCCGCGGGAGCGGCAACAGGGATGTCACGTCGCTGGAGCAGTGTGACGAGAGGTATTTACGCCTGATTTTACAAAATTTGTAATTCCTTCAGGTCAAACGGACATTTTCAGAAGAGGAGTTTTTCATGGAGAGAGGATTAAAAACCATTCTGCCGGTGGTCATCTTGCTGTTTGCAGTTACGGTCGCAGCGCAGGAAAAGCCAAAATACGGCTGGAACAATGAAATAATCGGTAACCTTGGCTTGAACCAGGTCGGTTTCGACAACTGGTCTCAGGGTGGGGAAAACGCTTTTTCCTGGCAGTTTGACCTGAACGCAAAGTTCATCAATACTTCGGAGAAGGCCACCTGGACGACGACCGGAAAGTTTGCCTATGGCCAGTCCCGCGTCGGCGATCAGGGAACACGCAAGACCGTCGATGAGGTCCGGCTGGAAAGCGTTCTCAAGTTTAATATCGAAAAAGCTGCCGAGCCATACCTGAGTCTCGGCGGATGGACTCAGTTTGCCGATGGTCTCATCTATGGAGAGAACAGCAGCACTGTGGTGTCCTCTTTTTTCGACCCCCTCTATCTGACGCAGAGTGCGGGGATCGGCTTTGAGCCGGCCACAGGCCTGAAAGTTCGTGTCGGTGCCAGTGCAAAGCAGACCTTCACCAATTCCTTCCCGGCACCCTATGCCGACAACCCGGACACGCCTGAAATCGAAAAGACGCTCTCTGAATACGGCGCCGAATCAGTCATCGATTTTACCCGCAAGCTCAGCGAGGACCTGGTTTTAAAATCCAAAATGGAGCTGTTTTCCAACATCAAAGGCGTGGATGAGATCGATGTCAACTGGGATACTCAGATGACGGCCAAGGTAGCCAGGTACATCAACGTCAATCTCGGCATCCGGCTGCTCTACGACAGAAACATATCCAAAAAACGCCAGCTCATGCAGTCGCTGGCGATCGGCTTCACCTATACTTTTTTATAATTTCCTGCCCAACCGAAACCCGACGGCGCCCGGGAGCATATTCCCGGAGCGCCGTTTTTTTTCTGCCTTTGCCATCCGGAGATGGTTCATCTCGTCACACCGCTCCCGCGCATCTCGCATCTCGTCACACCGCTCCTGCGGTGTGACGTTCCTCCCGACGCTCCTGCGTCATAGCCGCCCCGTTCCTGGCCCGGTTCACTGAGGTTAAAAAAATGTACAATCTCTGCATCTCCATGCCGGGTGGACGATACACTGCGTAACCGGCAGAATGACAAAAAGGTTACCATGTATCGTCCTGAAAAAACAATCGCTCACATTTTTGGCAGTCTGTTGTGCCTGACCATTTTCTTCGCAGCCAGCGCGCTGCACGCATCCGGCGACCTGCGCTCTTCCGTTGCAGTCAAACGCCACGTGCTGGCTCTGTATGACAGCAGGGTTTTCGGCCATATCAACGAGACCCCGGTGCACGAAAATCTGGAAATGGTGCTCAACCATCTCGGCTGCATCGTGGACTATCACGATCTCCAGCAGGGAGTGCCGGCCGACGAGGATATGCCCCGCTACCATGCTGTCATCGCATGGTTTGAGGCCAACGCCTTCGATGACCCGGATGCCTACCTGCGCTGGATCACGCGGCAGGTTGCCTCGGGTATCAAATTGATCATCCTCGGGCAGCCGGCGGATTTCAGACAGCGCGAAACAGGAACTCCGGCGACTCCGGAATTGGTTCAGCGGTATTTCCAAACCCTGCAGATTAAAATTCAGAGTGAGCGTTGGACCGACAACCCCGCCCGAATCGAAGTACGTTTCAAAAATTCAGCCCTGATCGAATTCGAACGTACGCTGCAGCACGAGTTATCCTACTATATCCGCATCCTGCCGCAGCATCCCGACACCGAGATCGGCCTCAGCCTCGGTCTGCGCGGCGAACCCGACAGCGACAGCGCCGTCATTTTCGATTCACCGCGTGT
>DRLW01000302.1 GCA_011375275.1 Bacteroidota bacterium | reverse complement strand
TCAATATATTATAGGGCGCTTTGATCAGGTAGGAACCAGAGCCAGCTACTGAGTTCATCCAGCGGCCACCGTAGATACTGGGGAATTCATCGTAAGAAATACGAAACGTTCCGAAAGTCCCCCCGACAACGATGCGCGGTTGGCGTTCGAGACCAAAAAACTGTGCCTCTGCCCGGCCCGGCAGTCCGGCAAAGCATAAGAGGAGTAAAAGGAAAAGCCTTGTCTGAGTCATAAGTCCACCTGCGTTAGAGTATTCAGTCGTTCGTTGAGCCTGAAAAGTTCATAATTGTGTTGCCCTTACACCCGGCTGATCGAGTATCAGCCAGCTAAATCGTGGCGCGCCAGGAAAAATTTTTCCGTTATCTCGCAGCCTCTGTGCGAAGCGCTATTTCTGCAATCATGCGGGGTCATCTGAAAAGGCTGAAATTTACTGCATGGTCATCTTTCCGTCAACAAATAATCCTGTGAAATAGTCACCGGTGGCGTGTTCCTGCGGTGTGACGCCCCCCCGATGCTGCGCGCCGACCCCACACGACCGCGGAACCGCATCAGACTGAGTACAGGATAGCCGGCCGGCGAAAAAGCTGATGATCCCGAAAACTGCCTCTGGATCAATCACCTCCGGGGGTAAAAAGCAGACTCTCAAGCTTCTCGACCCGCTCGCGGTCTCCGAGCACGATCAAAACATCGCCTTCGTCGATCATCGCAGAAGACTGGGGATTGAACAAAACCGTTTTACCATCAACTGCTTTTGCCTTTTTGATGGCAATGACGATCAGACCGGTGCGCTGCGGAATTTCCATCTCGCGCAGAGTTTTGCCCGCGAAACGGCTTCTTTTGGGAACACGGATTTCCTCCAGCCGCAGCGTAAATCCCTGATCATTGCTCATGACATCGAGAAAGCTGACCACGTTGGGGCGCAACACGGTTGCTGCCATGCGCATGCCCTCGGTCAGGTTGGGCGAAATGACATGCGTGGCGCCGGCCTTGTAGATTTTATTCGCGGCGTGCGTATCCACAGCGCGCGCGACGATGGTGATATCCGGCTTCATGGCACGGGCGGAGATGACCACGTACAGATTGGCGGCATCTTCAGAAAGCGCGGTGATCAGTCCCGAAGCAGAGGCGATATTCGCTTCCTGCAACACCTCATCCTTGGTGGCATCGCCATACACGGCGTACATTTTCGGATACTGATCGACGATGCGCTCGAGCACTTCCGTATTCTCTTCGATGACCACCAGGGGTTTGCCGGCTTTTGCAAATTCGCTGATGACGGTTTTCCCTGTTTCACCAGCCCCACACAGAATTGTATGGCCTTTGAGATGTTGAATTTGTTTTTTCATTTTTTTCGTTCTGTATGTTGCGATGAATTCACGGCGCACCAGCAAGCTGGTCACGCTTGCAGAAAGCATGGCGATGATGATCAGGCCGGAAAACACGATGAACATGGTGAAAATACGCCCACCGGGATGCAGAGGCTGCACTTCGCCAAACCCGACCGTTGAAAAACTGATGAAGGTCATGTACAGCGCATCGATCCAATGCCAGCCCTCGAGATAAACATAACCCACCATACCGACAAACAGCAGCAGCGCCATGCCCGCGAGTATGGTTGCGAAGTTCATCGTCGCTCTGCTGTTCTGTCCCAGTTCATTCATTCGTTTCCGCCCTCAGTCCTGGCTGTTGTTTTCTCAGAAAATAAAAGGCCGTGCTGCCGAATAACACACCCACAGCGTCCGCAAGGACATCAGCAGCATCTGCATAGCGGTCGGGCACAAACGCCTGGTGCAGCTCGTCGCTGATGCCATAGAGCACGCCAATGATCAGCGTGAGAACCGCCGTCTGGGGTGCTGTCATATTTTTGTGCAGTGAGAGTGCCCGCCGCAGCAGGAACCCGAGAGGTGTGTAGAGAATGATGTGTGCAACTTTGTCGTTGATCTCTATAAAGAAATCCATATCCGGCAGGTCCGGACGGGATGACAGAATAAAAATCAGTACTGCATAGAGTAACACAGAGATCCAGGCTGCTCGTTTGGTTCGATCCACTCTCGTTTCTTTCTTCGGTTTTTCGTTTAAATCGGAAAAATCCACATGCCCTGCACGCGTGTGCCGGTCAATCACGTTATGCTCTTTGCCAGAGCAGAAAACATATATTCACACGTGCCCCCGGCGCCATGTGTGTTTTCACTCTGCACCAGCAGTACCCTTTTGTAAAAATAAAAATGCCCTGCCGAGGGCTTCGAGCACATCACCGGCCATGAGCGCGTGAACGCCGGTGTGCTCGACAGCGATGTCTGCGGCCAGGCTGTGCAGCAGCATGCCGGCCAGCGCAGCCTGCAGGGCGCCGGTTTGCCCGGCCAGGCCGGCGATCACCCCTGTGAGCACATCGCCCATGCCGGCAGTCGCCATCCCGGGATTACCTGCGCAATTGAAAAAGACCCTGCCCTCCGGATCAGCGACCAACGAGGGCGCGCCCTTGAGCAGCAGATAGACGCCGTACTTCTGTGCAAACTCTCTGGCGACTCCGATCCGGTTGTCGCGGATCTCCTGCGGCGACCGCCCTGAGATGCGGGCGAACTCACCGGCATGGGGTGTTAAAATAGTCGGTGCTTCGCGACGGAGGAGCTGCTCCGGATCAGCGGCGACGAGATTGATGGCATCGGCATCGAGCACCAGCGTGCCGGTAAACTGCTGCAGCAACTTAAAAACGACGTGCCCGGCACCGGCAGAAGTCCCCAATCCCGGCCCGGCTGCGATAACATCTGCCCAGGGCAGGCGTTTTTCGATGACCGGCCAGGCCTTGCTGCTGATGGCGCCATCTGATTCGGGCAATGGCTCTTTCATCACTTCCACGAGCCCACCTGCCATTGCCTCTGCCAGCGATGCGGGAGTTGCGAGAATCGCCAGCCCGGCGCCGGCGCGCAGCGCAGCTCTGGAAGTCAGCAGAGCAGCGCCGTCCATCCCCCGGCTGCCGGCGATGACATAGACATGGCCGACTTTATTTTTGTAATCCGTCCGCTTTCGCTGCGGCAGCAAGGCAGCAGCAGACGGAATTTTCAAACGAAAAATCTGCGCCGGCACGGCAGAAAACGCCTGCTCCGGGAAACCGATGTCCGCCACTTCGATTTCACCGGCCAGGTCTGCTCCCGGTGCCAGCAGCAGGCCGGGCTTGAGGGCACCAAAGGTCACTGTCCGGCGCGCCCGAATGGCATCTGCATCGGCGAAGCCGGTATCGGCATCGATCCCGGTGGGCAGATCAACGGCAACGACATCAGCCGCACTTGCGTTGGCCAGCCGTGCAGCCTCCTGGTAAGGCCCGCGCAAGCCACCGCGCGCGCCCGTGCCCAGCATGGCATCGATGATCAGCGCGGCTTTCTGCAGTGCATCGGCTGCATCTGCAGGGGAAAAAGGATGCACCGAACCGCCGAGGTTGAGCCAGATTTCCGCATTCAGGCGCGCGTCGCCGGTGAGGTCATCGACTTTTCCGAGCAGAAAAATTTCGCACGCTATCCCCCATTGGCGCAAACGTCTGGCAGCCACAAATCCATCGCCACCGTTGTTGCCCTTGCCGCAAAGAACGACTACAGGACCGGGCACTGAGAGCATCCGGCGACACTGCCGGGCGACGGCCAGACCG
>DRLW01000301.1 GCA_011375275.1 Bacteroidota bacterium | reverse complement strand
CATCCGGGAAAATTGCCCTGTTACGAGGCTTGTCATTTTATCCGCACAGCCAGTCTGCGGCGGCCAAACATCCGGACAACAAGCAGCAGAAACAGCAGGTTTGCCAGCACGAGGGCTCCCTGTCCCCAGTGTGATCCGCCAACCGATGGCAGAGTGAACAGCAAACCGCCGCAGATCGGACGCCTGGAGGTAATTTTAAAACTGTGCGAACGGCTGCGTGTCGTTGCGCCGCCATCATCCGTGGCCTCAACATAATAGGCGATCGTGGTTTCGAGGGATTGGCCGGGGATTTCCGCGCGATAGCGATCTCCGGCTTCTCTGGCCATGTTCAGAGTCTGCGCTGCACCGTCGTTAATGGTGTAGCTCAACGTCATCGAAGCAATGCTGCCATCGTCCACCGCCTCGGCAGTGATCACATACGGCCCGGCTGTGTCATCGGTATCATCCATCCGGGTGACCAGAGCAACGATCGGGGCTGTGGACAGGGCTTTATCAGCATTGAGACGGCCGCCGGTAACAGTGGTGCTGCTGTAGTTCGCCTTGCGGTCCACGCTGCCCAGCACGCGGATCATCAACTGGCGGTAAGTGAGACCGGGATAATGGGCTGCTACGAGAGCTGCCACGCCGCTGACATGGGGAGTGGCCATGGATGTTCCGCTCAAAGACTGGTAGCGGTTGCCCGGCTGGCAACTGAGGATATCCACTCCCGGGGCAAACAGATCGACGGTCTTCTTGCCGTAATTGGAGAACTCGGCGCGGCGATCGGTGTTATCTGAAGCAGCCACAGCAACGACGTTTTCCACATCATAGTTAGAGGGATAGTTGGGAGAAATATCGTTATCCGTGCCGTTGTTTCCTGCCGCGGCAATGAACAGGGAGTTTTTATCACGCGCATAGGCGATCGCATCCTGCAAGGCCTGCGAAGCACCACCCCCGCCCCAACTGTTGCTCTGGATAATGGCGCCGTTATCCGCTGCATACAGAATCGCCTTGACTGCATTATCCGTCGTACCGCTGCCCTGGCTGTCGAGGAATTTCAATGCCATCATCCTCACCTGCCAATTGACGCCAACAACGCCGATTCCATTATTACCGACAGCACCAACCGTACCGGCAACATGGGTGCCGTGACCGTTATCGTCCATGGGATCGTTGTCATCTGCAGCGAAATCCCAGCCATACACGTCATCGACAAAACCGTTGCTGTCATCATCAACGCCGTTGTTTTCCTTGCCGTTACCGCTTTCGCCGGGATTGCGCCAGATGTTGTCGCGCAAATCTTCGTGGTTATAATCGATGCCGGTATCGATGATCGCGACCAGAACATCCCGGCTGCCTGTCTGTTTATCCCACGCTTCAGGTGCATCGATGTCAGCGTCGCTGCTGTTGTTCATGCCCCAGAGGCTGTCAAAACGGGGATCGTTGGGCGTTCCGCGTGGCGTGGAAGTGCGATAGATGTAATTCGGCTCAGCATAGAGCACATTCGGGTCTTTCTTGCATTCTTCCACCGCTGCGTGCACTTCCACATCTTCAGTAATCCTGCACAAGTACACCCCGATTTCAGCCATATAATCGGTTTGCTGAATGCCGGCAGCAGTAAACGTCGATTGAATCTGCGCAGTTGACAGCTCATTCTTGAATTTGATCAGAAGCTGTCCGGGTACAAACTCTGGCTTACTCTGGCGGGCTGAGAGTGATGACGCAACCAAAACCAACAGAGCCATGACCACTGTCCTGATGAGGAAAAACCATCCTTTTTTCATGTTGAATCCTTTCGGTTACTCGATTGGGATACAGTGAGTTTGGGATTTGCGTTTTTGCTCTCCATCCGCATGGGACATCTGCTGCGGCTCAGGTAAAATTTCGGTACCGGGAGTACGGGGATGTGGTTTTGTGCCAGTCGTCGGGGGAAGCTTCGGAAGCGGAAAAGACAATGTCGGAGAGGTTCTGGAGCAGGCCATAGCCTGCTGAAAACTATTCGACAGTATTGAAAAATATGACACTAAATAAAAAAAAATCTTTCCATGCGCAAGTGAAAATGTTATATTTACACGTTACATGTCAAGACACGAGGCACGCGTCTGATAAATCTGGGACACATTCTGCGCAGAAACCTGTTTTCGAGAGATTTCATGCGCATTTGTAAATTTTGAAAATGGGCTGATGCAAACCTTCGGTGTGAAGTGACTCCCCCTAAACTTCTCCCACTGTTTGTATCGGCCCTTTTCTTTTGCCACTGCCGTCACACAGGAAACACACCGCAATGGCACAGCTCACAGATGGCCGGCCCTGCTTTTCCTGTTCTCTCAGCTTGAGGCGGAAGCACGGGTGTTTTTTTGGTTGACAGCAAAGGCGCAAAGAAAGCGGATCTGTAGTAAATTATGCCGGCATTTTCTGCGAGATGACTCTGTTTTTTCTGCCATCGACTTTTCATATCTGCGAAGATCACCTTGTTTGCCCCGGCAAACTGCCATGCATCCGCCTGTGATGGAAGATTTTCGTTTTTTTCTGACTATGGATACATCCTGCGATGGGTAACCGAGCAAAACTCAAACGCTACGCCGAGCTGGCGACTTTCCCGAATGTTTACCTGCAGCCGCAGGAGCTGCGCGGTCAGTGGCATGCCCGCTGCTTCGGTAATGAACACCCCATCACACTCGAGCTCGGGTGTGGCCGGGGGGAATACACCCGCGCCCTCGCTCTGATGCAGCCGCAGCATAATTTCATCGGCGTGGACATCAAGGGGGGCAGGCTGTGGCAGGCAGCCCGCAGTGCACTGGACAGGGAGCAGGAAAACGTCGCTTTTGCACGCTTTCGCATCGAATTCATCCCGGATGTTTTTGCCGAGCAGGAGATCGAAGAAATCTGGATCACATTTCCCGACCCCTTTCCGAAAAACAGCAGAGGTACGCGCAGGCTGACAGCGCCTCATTTCATCGAGAAATACCGCCGTATCCTCAAACCGGGCGGGCTGGTACACCTCAAGACCGACTCTGATCTGCTTTTTGAATTTACCCTCGCGACGGTTAAACAATGCGCGCACTCCCTGCATCACGCCGTTACAGACCTCTACAAATGGCCGATCAGTGACCCGAGGCTGACGGTTCAGACACGATTTGAGCAGCAGCATCTCGCAGAGGGCCGCACGATCAAATATATCTGCTTCACACCCTGATACGTACCCGTCTCGTGTGAACCGGGAGACCGACAAGACAGTTTCTCCCTGCTACTCTTCCGCATGACTAACCCCACACAACTGCACACATCTTTTTTCGGGTTAAAAAAATCGGGAAATCTCTTTGACATTATTGTCTAATGATGAAAGAGACTCTCCTGCCTCGCCGATCATTGCACTACACCGCTCGAAAGAGTCATTTCTCCACGAGCTGCTCACCCAAACAAATCACATCACACAAGCCACGCGCAGTCATCCGGAACGATCCGAGATGTGCGCAAAATTCACTCGACAATGGAGGTCTGAGATGAAAAACACAAGAACCGAGTCCCGTACCCTGTCCCTGAAAACCGCCGGACGCCAAACCAAAGCATTCCGCAAAGCATTTCCGGAAGCAACTAAAGCATTCTACTTCGGACGCAATGCCATCGAAACCCTGCTCGCCCATCCGGATGCAACTGGCGTACGTTATTATCACGGACTCGATGCCCGGCAACACGAGCACATGGTTCTCGTGGCTGTCGATGCCATGGGCAACGACATCATCAACGGCGATATCTTCCAGCGTGGTTTCCCCTGTCCGCCTATCTGCGCGGATTACAACGTGCTGAACAGCATTTCCGTGCTCACCATGAAGCGCAAAAAAGCAGACCGCGCCTTCACCGGCATGGAAGATCACTCCTTCACCCTCGCCGAAGCAGCAGACCTGACCAGTCGCTTCCAGTCAACTAAAACAGAACGCATGGCCGGCGGTTTTCTCGCCAAAGAAGAGATCGAACATACCCTGGCCCAGGATGGCGCTGTCGGTATCCGCTTTTACAATATCCTCGACCAGGACAACAACCAGGGAATGCTCATCGTGGCTGCAACTTCTGACATGAATGACCTGCTCACTGCTGAGCTGAGCTACACCCTGAGCGCCCCCGCTGCCCTGTGTGGCGAGGAAAACCCGCTCAACGCTGCCGCCACAGTCTATGTGCGCTAAGCAACCGGTTAGATGACAGACTGCACGGCCACCTCGTGCTCTTGTATAAAACCCCGCTGAATACTCAGCGGGGTTTTTCTTTCCGGCGTTGTACAGCATGCTACAGAAAAATCATCATTTCAACCATGCAAACACTTGTTTTCCCGCCCTTATCTTCTTAACTTTATCATCTTTTCCAAACGTTTTTTTGGTACCATCAGATGATTTACAGGGGATAACTCAAGCTTCCTGCACACGCAGTAAATCTGCGGGAGTTGCGGTATTTCCTGAAACATCATACTGTTTCGGATGCACCAGGGCGAGAGTTTTTTCGTCATTTGATGCGCAGCCAGGCCGATGAAGCAGTTACAGACGTCTTCATCTGGATATCCACTAAACTCAGCACGGTTGCATCTTTTCTGCCGGACCGTCTGCCAACAGCACGTGCCTGTACCAGACACGTGCCCGAAAAGATGAGATCCCGGCTCTGCGCTGCGCCTGCCAGGATAACAGATGTCGCTATCTGGATCAGACCGGGTTTGCCGAGTAAACTGGATACCCGGAGCGTCTTCGTTATAACTCCTTAATAAGAATGCGGGCTAAGCTAAGTTTTTGCAAAATTCATGACTCTTTCTGGTTATAAAATCCTGATATACCTCTACCTCACGCTTCACACACTGCCGGTTCTGTTTGGTCTGTGGTATTTCAAGAGGTTAGATGCCTTTCTGCGCCTGTTTCTCTATTATTTGTTCATTTCCCTTGCCAGCGACTTGTACGCTAT
>DRLW01000300.1 GCA_011375275.1 Bacteroidota bacterium | reverse complement strand
CTTTCTATTTTACGTGGTGTGTACATAGTCTGAGATATTCGTGATTTGAGTGGCAGAAGAAACGCAATCGCCGGCACGTCACGCAGCTTTAGCGGCGTGGAACGTGCCCGAAGCGTTTCACCCTGTTCAGTTATCATCTGATCACCAACCATCCCGCCCGACGGCAGAAACCACCGGGCGGGCAATCGGTTTCAGGTGCCAGCGGTGTGCGCGGCTATTTCCCCGAATAGGGTACGCCAGTGCTGATCCACTCCGGCGCGGGTGTGCCTTTGAGGTAATGGTCGAAATATTCCTTCATGCGGATGGTATAGTCGAGCTTGTTCGGGTATTTGCGCGGGTGGTGCGGTTCGCCGCGGTATTGCAGGAAAACGCTCTCTTTGCCGAGTCGCCGCATGGCCAGATACAGCTCGATGCCCTGGTACCACGGCACAGCGCCGTCCTCATCGCCGAACATGATCAGCAGCGGTGTGTTGATGCGGTCGGCGTAGAACAGCGGCGAGTTTTCGATATATTTGTCCAGCCCTTCCCACAGGCTGGCGCCGATGCGGCTCTGGGTTTTTTCATACTGAAACTGCCGCGCCAGGCCCGTGCCCCAGCGGATGCCGCCGTAAGCGCTGGTCATGTTCGACACCGGCGCGCCGGCGATGGCACAGGCAAAGATATCCGTCTGGGTGATGATAAACGCAGTCTGATAACCGCTCCACGAATGCCCGTGCAGGCCGATGGCCTCAGGGTCTGCGATACCCATGTCGATGATTTTCTGCACTCCGGGCACGAGGCTCTTGGTGGCAGCAAAACCCGGCCGGCCGACTTCGAAGCGGATATCGGGCAAAAAGATGGCGTAGCCGTTGCTGGCGTAGTAGGGGAAATTCGGCCGGTGGTTGATCGCCATCTGGTTGAACTCGTGCACGCGCTGGGAGAAGAAGCGGTAAAAATAGACGATGACCGGATATTTTTTGCCCTGCTGATAGTTGCCCGGCTTGATCAGCACGCCCTGCATGGGCCGGCCGTCGAGGGAGTTCCAGCTCACCAGCTCGGCAGAGCCCCAGGCGTAGTCGCTGAGCTCGGGATGCAGCTCGGTCAGGCGTCGCGGCTGGTCGGCAAAGGCGGCGTCAGTGCTCCAGATATCCGGGAATTCGGCGTAGCTCTCCAGAGTGAACAGGATGCGCGCGTTGTTGCGGGCCTTTTTCTTCACGCGCAGTTTCCGGCCCGGAGCAAAGACCTGCCGCACGCCCGGTTTGTCGGCTGTGACCGTGAAGATGGCTGATTCCTTGCTGTTGTTGTCGAAAGCATGCAGCAGCAGGTTTTCGCCGCGCGCAAAGGCCTTTTTCCCGGTGTCGAGCTTTTGCACGCGAAAGCTCAGGCTATGCTCGCGGCCGTAGCCGGCGGTGAGATTGCTGGCAGCGCCGGTTGCCGTGTCGAATGACCAGATATCGAACTTGTCGTAGATGAGCACAGCCGCATCATCGGCCAGCCAGCCCGCGATGCCGTAGCCCGGCACCTGCATGGGGTAATCGTGATCTTCATTATAAAACGGCACCGGCAGCTTGTCGGTGAGGGTGCGGCTGGTGCGCTTTTTCACCGAATACAGGTGCCAGTTTTTATCCTGATAGTACACGATAAACCGGCCGCCGGGGGAGAGATAGACCGGCTGCCGGGAAACGCGTGTGGCCACTTTGTGCCGCGTGCCTTTTTTCAGATCGATGCTGTACACATCATAAAACCAGCCCTCCCACGTGATATATTTCTGCCAGGGAATGTCCGACAGCCCCAGCGCTGTGTGGCTGTTATCCGGCACGCGCACATCCGGCACCGTGCTGTCAGCGAGCTGCACCAGCTTTTTGTCTTTGAGATGCACCACGGCCAGCCAGGTTTTTTCCTGATTTTTCTTCCAGGTTTTCTTTTGATTGGGATTGATCAGCGGGTCGTTCCAGTGCCAGACATCGACTCCTGCGTTTTCGCGGATGGCGCTGAGGTCGAGGAAATCAGCCTGCTCCTTTTTCTCCGGCTGCTTTTGCAAATCCTTGTCCGGGCGCAGGCCGAGGAACAGGCGTTTGCCGTCGAGAGACCAGGTCAGCTTGTTGCGCGCGGGCAGGTACCAGCCTGCGGGCGTATCCGCGTCTGTGATGCGCAGGATTTCTCTCTGCCTGCCCGGATGCCAGATATGCAGGGAGCCGGCTCCGGGCTTGCCTTTTTCATCCTCCACCGAGGCGATCCACGCCAGCGCACCGGCGGCGCGGCCCCAGCTCAGTGCGGAGTAATGGCCGTGGGTGCTGCCGCTGAGCTTGCGGGCAGTTTCCGGCGCAGAGAGCCTTCGCAGATAAACGCCGTTGCCCTCGCCCGTGCTGTCGGCGATGGAGTAGGCGAAATAGCGGCTGGTGCTGTCAAAAGCAAAGGAGCGGACAAAGGGAATTTCAAACTCGGTGCTGTCTGCTAGCCGCAACAAGCGCAGCAGCGCGCCGGGATTGATGGTGCGTTTTTCTGCGCTGGAATCTGCTTCGCTGCCGGATTTTTTGCCTTTTT
>DRLW01000299.1 GCA_011375275.1 Bacteroidota bacterium | reverse complement strand
TGGCTACCCATTTAACTCAGCAATGTTGCATTTTTTCAGCCAATAGCCAGAGCACAGCACATGCCTACACCAGATCTGTCATTCCGGTTTCCCCGCAGGGGAAGACCGGAATCCCCCAGACTCTGGCACGGGCCCGAAAAGATGAGATTCCGGCACTGCGCTGCGCTTGGCCGGAATGACACATGCCGGTATCTGAGCGGAGCCCGGTTTGCTGAGTTAACTGGATACCCGGGGTAAACTTGGGTTAAGGGTATGAAATTCATCCACTTCAGTGATACTCATCTGGGTTTCAGTGATCTGACCCGCGTTGATACGGAGACCGGCATGAATCAGCGCGAGGCAGACTTCTATGCTGCGTGGAATCAGGTCATCGATGCGATCCTGGACGAAAAGCCGGATTTCGTCGTACATGCCGGTGATCTTTTTCACACGCCCCGGCCGAATAACCGCGCGCTGCACTGCGCCTTCGAGGGCATACAAAAGCTCAGCAACGCTGGTATTCCGTTCGTGGTCGTCGCCGGGAACCACTCCACGCCACGCATCCGTAATACCGGCAGCATTTTTGAGTCAATCGCTCTTTTCCCGCATGTTTATGCTGCCTGGCAGGGCGCGTATCAGCGTTTTCGCATCGGTGAGTGCGCTGTGCACTGCATTCCGCACTGCTCGCTCAGCGAAGAACTCGATGCCGCCTATGAGGCGATTTCGGTTGACGAAGACGCACGGTATCAGATTCTCGTCACCCACGGCGCCTGGCGCGAAACCAGCGACGAAACCATCGGGTCCGTGGGGGAATTCAACGAGCAGTTTATCGAAAATCCGGAAAAACGTACCGGCCTGACATTTGATTATATCGCCCTCGGGCATTATCACAAACACATCCCAGTCGGGCGCACGATCGTGTACAGCGGCTCCACAGAACGCACCAGCTTCAATGAAACCGGTTACTCCTCCGGCTATGTACGCGTCGATCTCCAAGCAAAAAAATGGCGCTACGTCCCGATCAGCTCTCGCCCGATGCTGTCCCTCGGCCCGATCGATTGCTCGGGGCTGAGCCTGGATAAAATCTACGCTGCCATCGCCGCGCTGCCGGAAGATGTCCCGGATGGAGCGCTCATTCGCCTCGAACTGACGCATGTGGCGCGCGACTGTGTCCTCGGCATGAGCACGGAAACTATCGACAGTTACTTCCCTCAGGCCCTCTATGTGGAAAAGATCATTCATCCGGAGGCTGCCAGCGATATCAGCCACAGCAGCACCATGATCGGCTCCCTCTCCGTTGAGTTCGAGCGCTTTCTCAAAGAGCAGCAGGGCAGTGAGCTCGATCCGGGCAAACTGCTGGAACTCGGCAGGGGCCTGCTCGATCAGGCTGTTTCCGGTTGATCGGCAGGGCAGGCTTCGGGCTGTCATTCGGGTTTGCGCGCAGCGGAAGAGCAGAATCTCCTCATTTCGGCACGTGCCTGTGGCCGGGGGATTTCGGCACTTCGCTTCGTTGCGGCCGGAATGCTGCGTGGGGCGAGCAGTGGAAGACCGGAATCACCTCATATTCAAAACTTACAACACCCGGATATTTGTGCTGGTTATATGATCATCAAAACACTTGAGCTGACCAACTATCGCCGGTTTCGCAGCCAGGCTTTTGAATTCCCGCAGAATCTCATCGGGTTTATCGGCCGTAACGGTGCGGGGAAGTCCACGGTGATCGAAGCGATCGCCTGGGCGCTTTATGGCACGCGTGCTACCCGCGGCGTGAAATCGGATATCCGTTCGCAACAGGCGAGTGATCGCGAAGCCTGCGAAGTGGTGCTGCATTTCGAGCTTTCTGGTGTGGAATACCGCGTCATGCGCAAGTTGCGCGGCAAAAGTGCTGTTGCCGAAGCCGCGGTCTGGCAGGCGGGCATCGATGAGCCGCTGGCAGTGCAGGAGCAGGGGGTGAGTGCTTTTATCGAGGACCTTCTCGGGCTGGATTACCGCTCCTTTTTTGCCAGTGTTTTTGCCCGCCAAAAAGACCTGGCAGCGCTGGCCAGTATGCAGCCTGAGGAACGGCGGAAAACCATCAATCGGCTGATCAATATCGATGCCGTGGACCGGGCGCGCTGGCTGGCCGGTGAAAAACGCAAGCAGCTTCAGGCCGAGTTGAGCGGCATGAATGCGATGCTGAAAAAGCCGGAAGACCTGGAAGAACAGCAGCGCGAGTTGCAGCAGCAGGTCGATTTTGAGAGCAAAGCCGTGGCCTCAGCACAGAAAACCCTGGACGGCTCTCTGAAAAAACTGCTGGCCGCCCGTGAAGAGCTGGAAAAACTGACAGCCATCCGTGATAAACATCACCAGCTATCGGCAGAAAGCGGCAAACTGCTGGCCGAGGAAGCCGGGCTTCAACGCTCTTTGCGCGAGGTGAAGGCTGAGCTGGCAAAAATTGACAAAAGCGAGAAAACCCTGCAGAGCATGCAGGGCGTCAAAGAAAAATTTCAGCAGTGCCGGGAAAGAAAAAATGTTCTCGAAGACTTGCGCCTGAAGGCCGGGCGTAAAAAGGAGCTGGTTGAAACGCTGCGCTATTACCGCGAGCAACGCGCTGCTGAAAACCGTCCGATAGCTCGGCTGGAGCAGGAAATCGCCGAATATGAGCTGCAGGCATCCCGGCTTTCGCAGTTGGAAACTGAGATGAAAAAGCTGGAGCAGGAACAACAGAGTGTGCAAAAAGCCCTCGACGCCCTGCGCGCCCGGCGTGCCGGCGTGGAAAGTACCGGAAAGGACCTGCGCAAAAAGTTTGAGCGTATCCGGGAATTGGGCAAAGACAGTCCCTGCCCGGTGTGCACGCGCCCTCTGGCCGAACATTATGGTCCGGTGACAGCACATTTCGAGCAAGAGGTGCGCGCCATGCGCGAACAGTACAAAAAGCTGAGCCAGGACCTCAGTCGCGGTGAAATTCGCCTGGAGGAGCTGAAGCATGCTCTGGGGGAAAAGCAGAAAGAAAGGGAAAAACTCCTGGGTGCACTTGCAGTCATCGAACAGAAACGCAAGCAGCTCGATGACGCCCGTAAGCGAATAGAGCATTATCAGAGTAAAGAAAAAGGTGCAGAAACAGAGTTAAATGAGCTGGGCGATTTCGAGTTTGATGAGGCTGATTATGCTGCTGTGAAAGAAGAATACGAGCGTCTGGCGAAGATGAACGAGCACGTCATACAGCTTGAAACTCAGGTTGCGGTCAAGGATGAAAAAGTGCAGCAGCTACAGGAGCTGAGCAAAGCTCTCGGCCTGAAGCGCGATGAAATCGAGACCTGCAACAAGGCGATTGCCGATCTCGGTTATGATGAAAAAGCTTACGAAGCTGCCCGCGAGCAGCACGAAGCCAGAAACAACGTTGTTGAAGAACACCGGCAGACGCTGACCGAGGCCAGTAAAGCCAAAATAGCGGCTGAAACAAAGCTGCAGAGTGTTGAGCGTGAGCTCAAAGAGCTGCGCGAGAACCTGGCCCGTATGGAAAGCCTGCGCGACGACCTGCTCTATTACCAGGCGCTTGATGAGCATTTCAAGCTTTTCCGCCAGCACCTCTCCGGCCGCCTGCGGCCGCTCATCGCTGCTCGTGCCAGCGAACTTTTGCGCCTGACCACTTCGGGCCGCTACAGCCTGCTCGAACTCGACGAAGACTATGGCATCGCCATCGTCGATCAGGGCGATACCTTTCCTCTGGCACGTTTTTCCGGAGGGGAGCAGGACCTCGCCAATCTGTGCCTGCGTATCGCCATCAGCCAGGTCGTTGCGGAGCGCAGCGGAAGACAGCCTGTGCAGTGTATCGTGCTCGATGAAGTCTTCGGCTCACAGGACGCTCAGCGGCAAAGCCTGATCCTCGATGCACTCAATCGCCTGCAAACACAATTCCGGCAGATTTTCATCATCTCCCACGTAGAGCAAATCAAAGATATCCTGCCGGTCATCTATGAAATCACCATGGTCGATGAATTTGAAAGCCGTGCGCAGATCGTGTAACTGCGCGCGCTCAAAAGAAATATGAAAACTCACGACAACGAACAGAATGGCCGGAAGCGGCTGGTTATTCAGCATAGTGTTTACTACGCGTGTGCGCCTGCACAGGGAGACACCCTGCTGCTCGCCCTGCATGGCTACGGGCAAACCTGTGAGCGTTTTCTGCACGTGCTCCAGCCCCTCAAAGCCGAGGGGATTACCGTACTCGCACCGCAGGCGCCTAATGCGTTTTACATCAAAATGCCGACCCGAACCGTGGGCTTTACCTGGCTGACACGCTTTGAGCGTGATCAGGCGGTACAGGATTTCTTTGCTTATATGGATCAGGTGGTTGCCGTGGCTTCACAGGAGCGGGCGGTGCCGTTCCGGCGCATCTTTCTGCTCGGATTCAGTCAGGGGGTTTCCATGGCGTGGCGCTATGCCTTGTCCGGGCATGTTCAGCCTGCAGGGCTGATCGCCTGCGGTGCAGACCTGCCGCCGGATGTACAGCCTATATTGAAAGAGAGCTCTCCGTTTCCCGTCTTGCTTGCCCATGGCAATTCCGACAGCATCGTCCCGGCGCAGAAAACCCACGAAGCGGAGCAGGTCTTGCGCAACTCCGGTTTTCAGCCGGAAAAATTTCTCTTCCCCGGCGGGCATGAAATCCCTGTAAGTCTGCTTCAGTATATCGCTGACTGGATGCGGCGAAGTGGTGAGCAGGGCTGAGGCCGCTTTGGGGCGGCCCGGCATTTGTTTTCTTCCCAGAGAAATGCCCGCAGAGGGGACAGGGCATTCCTGCGACCTGCCCTGTCTTCTCCTCGTCATGCACATGGATGAAAAATGCCTGCCCCGGTCTCAGGAAAGACCTCCAGTTTTCAAGTGGCTCAGGCCACCACCATGGGCTCTTCCTCGGTCGCTTTCTCTTGCTCAGAAATAACCGCTACGGGTTCAGTCTCTGCCGGGTGTGTCTCGTCAGG
>DRLW01000298.1 GCA_011375275.1 Bacteroidota bacterium | reverse complement strand
TCGTGCTCTTCATGTTCTTCGTGGTGCAACCCGGCTTCAGCCCAGAGCTGAGCGGTCGGAAAAATTAGACACGATGCGGATAGATAGAGATTAAAAATATCCACGACGGCCTGACACCATATACTGAAAATTGAATGTAGCAATCCATTCAAATGGCTTCTTTTGCTGCTTTTTGGTTCCAAATAATAAATCGCTCAGGTTGGGTATGAATAAACCGGGAAAAGGCGTGTTGTTGTTCAGGTTACTCAAATCAGCTACGGTTTCTGAAACGATTTTGAACCTATACAGGGATGAGAAAGATGGATACGGAAAAGAGTAACACAGAGTTGGAAAGCCGCATGTTGTCCACCGCCATGGAGGCTGCACAGGAGGGTGGAGAAGTGCTGATGACGCATCTTTCGCGCGTGCAGCATTACGAAGTGGAACACAAAGATACGTTTGATTATGTCACCGCAGTTGACCGCGCCTCGGAAAATACGATCGTCGATATCATCCGGTCTCGTTTCCCTGAGCACATGATTCTCGCTGAAGAAGGCGGTTCCATGGGCACGGGCAGCCACTACCAGTGGGTCATCGATCCCCTCGATGGGACGACGAATTACATCCACGGCGTGCGCAATTTTGCTGTTTCCATCGCTGTGATGAAAGGCGATGTGCCGGTTATTGGCGTGGTGCATGATCCAGTGCGCGGGGAGACGTTTACTGCCCGCAAAGGGGGCGGCGCTTTTCTCAACGGCAGCCCGATCAGCGTGTCGCGTACGGATAAACTGGAAGACTGCCTGCTGGCGACCGGATTTCCCTTCCGCAGCAAAGAGGATATCGAACCCTATCTGCTCAGCTTTCGCCGCTTTTTCGACCAGGTTCGGGATATCCGCCGCATGGGCGCAGCGGCGATCGACCTGGCTTATGTCGCTGCCGGCCGTTTCGATGGGTTCTGGGAGTTGAATCTCGCGCGGTGGGATATTGCTGCAGGTGTGCTGCTGATCGCCGAGGCCGGGGGGCGCATCAGCGGTTTTCACCGCGATGAAAATTACTGGGAGACAGGCAATATCATCGCCACGAACGGAGCTATTCACAACAGTATCGGTGTGGTTCTCGACGCTATTTTTGCCGAACCCGTGCAGGTTTAGCCGGATACTGGAACCGGTTTATCCTAACCCGGCAGCATTGGGGCTTCGGGTATCCAGTTAACTCAGCCAACCGGGCCCGGCTCAGATACCGGCATGTGTCATTCCGGCCGAGCGAAGCGCAGTGCCGGAATCTCATCTTTTCTGGCGCGCGCCTGAGTCTGGGAGATTCCGGTCTTCCCCTGCGGGGAAACCGGAATGACGGCTCTGGGATAGGCATGTGCTGTTGTTACGCGGTCTGGTTGAAAAAATGCAACCGTGCTGAGTTAAGTGGATAACCAGTCATTGGGGCTGATAAAATACTATGAACAGCAGAATTTATCTCATCAGCAGCAGATTCAAATCCTTCCTGCTTATTTTTGCCATCATCATCATCAGCGCGGTGCTGTGGTACTCGCAGAGTCTGGTGCAGAACCTGCGCCGTGAGTCGCGCGGCATACTCGAGTTCTACACGCAGTTTTACCAGCAAGCAGCCTCCTCGGATGCGAATGATGAGTATCTGAATTTTATTTTCGAGCAGATCATCAAGCGCACTGATTTCCCCATTATTCTTACCGACAAGGAAGGCAATCCCACCGGCTGGAAGGGCATCGGGATCGATCCCATGGATTTTTCCGAGCAGGCGCTGGCGCAGGTGCGCGAATTGGCGGACGCGATGCGCAAGGAAGCAGAGCCGGTGCCGGTACGCTACAAAGACGAGGTGATCAACTATCTGGTTTATGGCGACTCCAGGTCGATCCGCCAGTTGCAGCTTTTGCCTTATCTCGAAATCGGGGCGGTGGCATTATTCATCCTCGTGGGATTTATCGGCTTTAACAGTATTCGGCGCAGTGAGCAACAGTTTATCTGGGTGGGGATGGCCAAAGAAACTGCGCACCAGCTCGGCACGCCGATTTCGTCGCTGATGGGCTGGATCGAGCTCCTGCGATTGAAGTGTGCGCAGCCGGCCCAGCAGGAAATACTCGACGATGTGCAGTTGGATATCGATCGCCTGAACCGGATCGCGCAGCGTTTTTCGCAAATTGGTACAGCCACAGAACTTCTCCCCACCGACATCAATGAAGTCATCCGTTCCGTGATTTCCTATTTTCAGCGCCGTTTGCCGCAGATGAATCGCAGCGTTGAACTCGTCCTGCGTTCTGAATATGACAAACCTGTGCCGCTCAATGTCGATCTTTTCGAATGGGTTTTGGAGAACCTGATCAAAAATGCACTTGACGCAATCGGCAGCAATGATGGTAAAATAATTATTCACGTTGCGCCTTTTGACCGGCATGATTTCCAGGTTTGTATCGACATCAGCGATGATGGTCGTGGTATGGATGTGCAGACGCGGAAGAATATTTTTCGCCCGGGCTTCAGCACCAAAAAACGTGGTTGGGGCCTGGGTTTGAACCTGAGCAAGCGCATCGTGGAAGAATATCATTTCGGAAAGCTCATTCTCAGGGATTCGCAGCCCGGCAAGGGTACGACGTTTACGATTTACCTGTGAGCCCCTCTCACCCCAAACAGCGATGCCGCCATGAAAATGCAACCCGTCGCAGCATCTTTGCTGCTCGCCTGCCTCACCCTGTTCTCCCTCTCATGCAGTGACAGTGAGGTCTCAGATGGCCTGAGTTTGATCAATTTCACCCATCTCGATACATTGGTGCGCCCGGTGGTGCTGGAAGACGGGCGATCGGTGCGTTATGTGCATTTCCGGGCGGATTACCCGGACTATCGCCTGGCTCGTCCGGAAAAGGACGGCGATGGCACGGTCGAAGACGCTGCCCGTGC
>DRLW01000297.1 GCA_011375275.1 Bacteroidota bacterium | reverse complement strand
CAGGCCTTCTGCAGCGGACACAGCAGACATCCCGGTTTTCGTGGTGTGCACAGTGTTGCGCCGAGTTCCATCAGGGCCTGGTTAAAATCTCCGGGGCTGTCCGGTGCCAGCAATTCATCGGCTTTGTGCTGAAAAAATTTTTTAGCCCCGGTGCTGCGCGGGCTTTCAGCAAAGGCAAATAATCTACTCAATACGCGGATAACGTTGCCATCGACAACGGCGCAAGGTTCCCCGAACGCGATGCTGGCAACAGCAGCAGCCGTGTATGCGCCGATACCGGGGATTTTTTGCAGCGTCTCCCTGGTATCCGGTATCCGCCCGCCGAGATGCTCGACGATATATTGTGCGGCTTTGTGCAGGTTGCGGGCACGAGCGTAATACCCCAGCCCTTCCCACATTTTCAGCACCTCGTCGCTTTCGGCTGCGGCGAGAGAAGTCACGGTCGGAAACCGCGCGATAAACCTGGAAAAATAGTCCAGCACTTTGACGGTCTGCGTCTGTTGCAGCATAACCTCCGACACCCAGATGGCGTAGGGATCGGAGATGCGCCGCCAGGGCAGGTCTCGTTTCTCCTCGTTATACCACGCGAGCAGTTTCCTGCGTATTTCTTCCGTATCAACGGTTTGTGTCACATTCAGTCTTCGCTTTTTCAGTCCGCTGCAACTGTTCAGAAAACAGTTGCTAAAATCAACCACCGTTTTGTATATTTACGTACAAGTCAGAGCGCGTTGCCGGCTGATAGGCCGACAACGCGCCGTTTTTTTTGGTACCTCACTTTTGCTCCACTCCGGGATGCAGCCGCTAAACTCCTTAACTGGTACAGCACCCGAACCCTTTTTTCTGATCATCCGGCAGTGAGCAAGGAGCAGGGCCAACATCTCCTACACCTCCCTAAGCAGAAAAAATAAAAACCTGGACTTACTCAAAAGGGCGATTTATGAAAGTTTACTATTTCACTGAAAAAGGCTATGCAAAACTGAAACAGGAAATCGACAAACTGGAAAAATTTCTCAAAAACGACATAGCCAAAGAGATAGCTACTGCCCGCGAGCACGGTGATCTGCGTGAAAATGCCGAGTATGAAGCCGCAAAAAACAAACAGGCCAACTACATGGCCAAACTGGGAACGCTGCAGGAACGCTTTCAGGCGGCGCGTATCATCCGCAAGGAAGACCTGCCGGCAGATGTGGTCACTATCGGGAAAAAAGTCACCATCCGAGAGGCCGGCAGCGGCGACACCATCACCTATACCATCCTGGGAGATGGCGAAACCGACATCGATAAAAACATCATCAGCTACCAGTCTCCCCTGGCCAAAGGTCTGATCAAGCATCGGGTCGGAGACGAGGTCGTTGTACAACTGCCCAAAGGAGCAAAAACCTTTGAGATTTTAGACATCCAGTACGCAGACGACGAATAAAACCTTTGCAGGTGCGATGGCCCTTCAGCACGCGTCGCACCTGCTACTTTTCTCCATCGAGTTCCCACGGCATCCGCCCGGTGACGAGGATTTCCTCCGGGCCGACCCTGGCTTCATAAACCAGCAGTTCCACGCCGCATTCAACAGCCTGCGCCAGCAGTCTGGCATAGTCCGGATCGATATGGCAGGCCGGGCTGAACACCCTCGTATCCTCGCGCGAAACCAGAAAAAATATCACTGCCCGGTCACCGGCTTCAACCACCTGCATAAGCTCCTGCAGATGCTTTTGCCCGCGTTTGGTTACAGCATCCGGAAACATGGCCCGGCCGTCCTGGGCCAGGGTTACATTCTTTACCTCAAGAAAAATTCTGCCAGCTCCGTTTTCCAGCAAAAAATCCACCCTGCTGCCGCCATAGGGCACTTCGCGACGCAACTGCATGTCGCTGGAAAAAACTTCTGTGATCACACCTGCCCGCAGCGCCTCTTCCACCAGTGCATTGGTTCTCTGCGTATTGACGCAAACCCAGGTGCCATTGACATGAATCAACTCCCAGGTATATTTCAGTTT
Source organism: Bacteroidota bacterium (assembly GCA_011375275.1). GTDB lineage: Bacteria > Zhuqueibacterota > Zhuqueibacteria > Zhuqueibacterales > Geothermadaptataceae > Geothermadaptatus. The sequence continues at coordinate 4,524 of DRLW01000297.1, read as the reverse complement.
GCGCGCCGGGTTTGTCGCTTCGGAAAGCAGTACCGGTGCTCCGGGTTCGCTGCAACTCAGCATACTCCCGGGGTTGGCGCAATGCGCCGTAACTTCCGTTCCGTCGGCAAGGATGACATCAGCGAGGAAGCGTTTATACCGGCGCTTTAACGTGCCGTGCACGAGAGGGGCAGAAAACTTCACACGCTCATCCTTTCGCAGCAACCAGCAGTTCGGTAGCCCGTTCCGGAGAGAGGTTATTCACCGGAAAGCCGGTGCCGCCCTCGAACATTTTTATTTTTTTAAAAATCGGCAGGATATCGAGATGCCAGTGGTAATCCCGCTCAAGGGTCTTCCAATACCCCCTTTGCTTGCCTGCGGCCATATTCGGCCCGGAATGGATCACCATGACGTAATGCAGATCACCGACGAGTTTTCGCAGACGCAACAACAGATCGCGTGTTATCGAGGCCAGCAGGTGCATGCTGGTATTCCATTCGAAAAATGTCTCATGTTTCCGTGGCAGAATCATCAGCTCGAAAGGGCTGCGCGCGGCAAAAGGCGAGAGGGCAACAAACGCCTCGTTTTCCGCCACGACGCGCAGGCCGTCTGCAAATTCCTGATGGATGATATCACAAAACAGGCAGCGCTCCTTGTACTGAAAGTGCTGCAGACAACCGGAGAGTTCGAGCTTGACGCGCATGGGTGTAACCGGCGTGGCGATGATGTGAGAAAAACTGTGCCCGGAAACCTTCGACTTGGACGGATCATGCAGCTTGTGCAGCAGGATATTGCGAAACCGGGCGTCGTTTTTCAAATCGCGAAAGCGTTCCTGGTAGGCACTGAATACGCTGACGATATGCGACTCAGGCAGGTTCTCCAGGGCAACGCCGTGCTCCGGCGTTTCGATGACAATCTCATGCGCACCGATACCGTCGAGAACATCATAGATCCCGATGCCACGGTTGTTGAGCTCTCCGTGAATCTGCAACACCGGACTTTTGTTGGGCACGACGCGTACCTGCCACCCTTCGCGGTCCGGTTCCCGGTCATCCGGGGCGACAGCATGAATTTCAGGCGGCGTTTCTTTTTCGTGCCCGCCACACAGCTCGCAGCTCTCGCTCACAGGTGCGGACGACTCTGTCAGACCTCGTTCTATCAGGCTTTCGAAATATGAGCTGTCTCCCGAAACGATCGTCCAGTCACCCGTTATCGGATCATGTCGCAGTTCGTTCTTTTTCATCGGCATCGGTTAGTCGTTGGCTGATATGTGTTCGTCTCGATTGTACCGGGCCTTGCCGGTTTTTCCCTTCATCAGAGAATAAGCACAGATATTCATCTGTCCGTATGTGCCGTTTTCGTCGGGGACTCTGCCCCGGTCTCGCGGTCGCGCAGCCGGATGCGCACCATCACGATACGGTTTTTTTCAACCTTATCGATGGTAAAGTCAAAGTTCTCGTATCGGATAACCTGTTTTTCCCGGGGCACGGTTCCAGTCAGGCTGAGCAGAAAACCCGCCAGACTTTCGTAATCATCCTCCGTGGGCAGGTCGATCTCCAGTTCGCGATTGAGATCATGCAGATCGATTTTGGCATTCACCAGCCAGGTACTGTCGGCAATTTTTCTGAATAACGGCGTCTCTTTGTCATACTCATCCTGAATTTCGCCGACGATCTCCTCGAGGATATCCTCGAGAGTGATCAGGCCAGACGTGCCGCCATACTCATCCACAACGATGGCCATGTGCACGCGTTTACGCTGAAACTCCCGCAGCAGGTCATTGATCATCTTATATTCAGGCACAAAGATGACCGGACGGGCCAATTGCTGAAGAGAAATCTCTTTCTTCTGTTTGAGATAGGGGATCAGGTCCTTGGCGTGCAAAATGCCGATGATATTATCTACCTTATCGACATAAATCGGAATACGCGTGTGTCCCATGGTTTTGATCAGATCGACCAACTCCGCCAGGCTCGCATCGCTGCGGATGCAGACCATGTCCGTCCTCGGAATCATGATTTCTTTAACCTGCGTATCGCGAAACTCGAAAATCGAGTCGATCATCTCGCGCTCATCGCTTTCCAGGGCACCCTCTTCCTCACCGACTTCAACCAGCGTCATCAGCTCTTCCTGCTTGAGAGAATACTTCTGGCCATGAACGCCCAGAAGTCTGGAGACAAAATCCGTAAAATGGCTCAACAGCCAGGAAAGCGGATGGACCAGCCGCAGGAAAACAGCCAGAGGGCCGGAAACCACGGCAGCAAATCTCACCGGATTATTCACTGCGACAATTTTCGGCATGAGTTCGCTGAAAAAAAGCAGGATCAGAGTGACGACAATGATCTCGACTGTCAGGGCCGTGGTCGGGTTCAGACCGGTTTCGTGCGCCAGACGGGCCGTGGTAACGGCTGCTACGGTAGCCGCTGACAGATTGACCAGCGTATTACCGATCAGTATGGCGATGAGCAGTTCCTGAGTTCTTTCGCCGAGATAGTCCAGCCGGGCGCGAACGCGCTTTTTCAACGAACCCAGGTGCGCGGACTTCGAGTGTGAAAGGGAAAGGAAGGCGGTCTCCGAACCGGAGAAAAAGGCAGACAAAATGATGAGAATGATGAAAACAAGACTTTCCTGTATGTACGATTCAGGTTCCAAATCTTTTGTATTCTCCCATTAACACGACGGCTCAGTTCGAGCGGTCAATATACGGACTACAAACCATACTGTTCAAGGAATTTATTCTCCAGGCCATGCATCTCAGCACGCTGCTCATCAGTCGCATCATCAAAGCCGACGAAATGCAAAACACCATGCACGACCAGGCGCATGATCTCCTGCTCCAGGGTGCATCCGTGTTCCAGAGCATTGCTCTCGGCAACATCGGTGCAAATGTAAATATCGCCGATCTCCTCACCCTCGGGGTTGGCGCCCAGGTTGAAAGAAATCACATCGGTATCGCTGTCTTTGTCAAGCCAGGCGCGGTTGAGTTCGATGATATCCTCGCGGGGTACAAAAGCGATCGACAGTTCGGCTTCCGGCTTGCCATAGCGCGATAGCACGCTGCGGCTGATCTCCTCGACGAGGTCTGCATCAATTTGCTGATGCCGGCTCAGATTCGATATTACGATCATCCCTGCCCTTCTTTTTCTTTTCTGTATTTTCCTCTGTGCCAGCCGTCTCACTCCTGCCGTTTTCTTCCTTCTGATTGGGATATTCGATGCGGCCATGAAAAATACCCGTGAGAATTTGCACAAACGCTTCCTGTATCAAATTCAGATCCCGCAAGGTCAACGGTGATTCATCCAACTCACAGCTTTTGAAACGATTGTCGATGATCTCTGCCACCATGTTCCGCAAACGCGAGACGCTCGGCTCCTTCAGCGTCCGGGAGGTGGCTTCAACAGCATCAGCCAACATGACGATACCCGTCTCTTTTGACTGAGGCTTAGGCCCGGGGTACCGGAAATCAACTTCGCTGACCTCGGTGTCCTCTCCGCTCTTTTCCTTGGCCTTGTTATAAAAATATTCCATCAGATTGGTGCCGTGGTGTTCGGAGATAAACGCCTGTATTTCTTTGGGTAAATTATATTCCTGTGCAATTTCAAGCCCGCGTTTCACATGACTGACCAGAATCAAATAACTCATGCTCGGCGACAGTTTCTCGTGCGGATTCCTGCCGTCCTTTTGGTTTTCGATGAAATATTCCGGCTTATCCATCTTGCCGATATCGTGATAATAGGCCCCGACGCGGGTGAGCAAAGAGTTGGCGCCGATAGCTTCAGCAGCGGCTTCCGAAAGCGAACCGACCAGAATGCTGTGGTGGTATGTTCCCGGAGCGCGCATCGCCAGTTTGCGCAACAGGGGTTTATTCAAATCAGACAGTTCGAGCAGGGTGGCGTCCGTCGTCATATCGAACAAATATTCGAAAATCACCATCAGACCATAAGTCAGGATCGGACTTAAAAAACCGGCAAGCAGGCCAAACATCAGGTTCAGGGAAAACTCGTCAAAAGGCGTAAAGCGCAAAAGATCGAGAGTCGAAATGATCAGAATGTATCCGGCTGTCAGCCACAAAATAGATTTAAAAAGCCACGACCGTGAACGCACCTTGCGCACGGAAAGAATACCGATCGAGCCGACAACCATAGTGGTCAGGCAAATAGAGAACTCATTGCCGCGCATGCCTCCGAGCAGCAACGCCACACTGACCGTGCCCACAAAGGCGAGGGATGGGTTGAAGAAAATAGTCAGCAGCATCGAGGAGATAGCGACCGGGATGAGATATTCTGACCAGAAAAAGTTATTGACAAAATGCGCAATGAAGATGACCAGCAACATGCTGATCAGAATCATCAGCAGCTTTTTGAAATCACGAAAAATGCCGGGCGCTGCAATGATGAGATAAAAGAGGATGAAAGACAGGCTCATGGATATGAGGATGATTTTACCGATCAGCGGCCGGACGAGAAAAAGCTTGTTGCGCGAGCCCTCTCGCACAGCCTTGGCCTCAGCCAGAGATTTCAGCTTGCGGATATGTTCGCTGGTTAT
>DRLW01000296.1 GCA_011375275.1 Bacteroidota bacterium | reverse complement strand
TCACGGCACTTGCATTTTTTATTGCCCTGCGCAACGAAGACCGCGCCCGTGGTTTTGGTATTTCGATACTCGTCTGGTTGATTTTTTCTTTTGTGTATGATGGTATCATCCTGTTCGCCAGCTTCTCTCTTGCTGACTATCCCATAGAAAAACCGCTGATCGTGGCCAGTATGCTCAATCCGATCGATCTGGCCCGGATTCTCATCCTGCTCAAAACCGATTTTTCCGCATTGATGGGCTATACGGGCGCGGTATTCCAGAACTTTTTCGGCAGTTCCCTGGGCATCACCGTCTCACTGTTGACGATGCTGGTCTGGACCATGATCCCGGCTATCCTGGGTACGCGCACTTTTGAGAAAAAGGATTTCTGAGTGGCCTTTCCTGTTTTTAGGATAGAGCCGGGATGGATTCCTAAAAATGGAAATCAATAGATGAAGGTCGCTTTTGTCGTGATGTTGTAATTCTATGAAATATAATCTGTTACGGTGGATATCTCGCAAAATGGTTTTTCGGTATGCTCTTTGTATAATAAAAAGCGGATTGGATGTGAGAGCTGCGGAAAAGGTGGTAACGTGATGATGTTAGGAAACCGATGTTATACGCAGGCACCACCTTTTATGCCTTTCAAGTAAGTTGTTCCTTGTTTTCTGAACGTTGCTCCGACGTTGTGAAACGTGAACAGCCGAAAACGGATGAATCATGACAGAAACCGAGTCAATCGGATGCTGTATGGTTCATCCGTTTTCATTTATGATCAGTGCTTAGCAGGCATCACAGGAGTGCCCCGAAAAACCACACTCCCCGGCGCACGAAAGAAGGATCGTGCGGTGGGGAATACATCACCCTGAAGAAAAGTTCGCTTTCCACACTCACTGCATCAGAGGCAGACTCTGCTGCGGGATGCGGTAGATGAGTTTGAACCAGAGAATCGAGGACATGACCATGGAAAAATATAGCTTCCTGCCAGACATAGCAGCAAGTACGGAAGTTCCTGATAAGGGTATTCTGAGCCAGACTATCGTCAACAATGAAGACGTGCGGGTGGTCGTTTTTGGCTTCGCAGCCGGCGAGGAGCTCAGTGAGCACACAGCTTCAGTACCGGCGATGATCGAAATCGTTGCCGGTGAGGCTGAAGTTAAGCTGGGGGATGAGCGCCATGAGGCGTCAGCGGGATTCTGGGCTTATATGCCGGCAAAACTGCCGCACAGCATTCGCGCCAAAGCACCGTTGAAGATGCTGCTGTTGATGCTGAAAAAGTAAACCGGGCAGCATCAGGATATTTTCAGCTCAAACCAGAATTCCGATCCCTGGTTGATGTCACTGCTGACATGGATGGTGCTGCCGTGGGCTTCGACGATATGTTTGACGATCGCCAGCCCCAGGCCGGTGCCGCCAACAGCCCGTGAGCGCTGGGGATCGACGCGGTAAAAACGTTCGAATATACGCTCGATGTGTTCCCGCGGAATCCCCTGCCCATCATCCCGCACGAATAATCGCACGCCGTTTTCCACCTTCCGATAGCTGACCACGACCTCACCCCCGGCACGGTTGTACTTGATGGCATTGCTGATCAGGTTGCTCATTACCTGGGTCAGCCGTGTCGTGTCGCCGATCGCACTGATGGTGCGATCGGAGGTGTCCGGTGAAAAGCGCAGGCTGATTTCACGCGCCGCGGCTTTATTCTGCATCTCCTGACACAGAGCCTCCAGCCAGTCATGAACTTTGAAATGGCGGAAACTGAGCTTCATCTCGCCGGATTCGATGCGGGAGATATCGATCAGATCGTTGAGCAGTATATTGAGGCGCATGGCGATGCGAAAGGCCTTGTTCAGAAAATCTTTACGCAGTTCCGGGCCGAGATCGTCTTTCTCGAGCAGGGTTTCGAGGTAGCCCTGCAGGGAGAAAATGGGCGTGCGCAGCTCGTGGGAGACATTGGCGAGAAACTGGCTGCGCACTGTCTGCAGTTTGCGCAGCTCGACGACATCCTGGCGCAGACGTTTGAGCATTTCGTTGAGCACATCGGCCAGCTCGCCGATTTCGTCCTCAGAGGTCGGCCGGAAGCGAATATCGAATTCACCGCTTTTGATCAATGAGGCGGTTTTGGCCAGCTCGAGAATCGGTTTGGTTACCCGTCCAGAGACCCAATAGGTCAATGCGGCGATGAAAATGATCGCTGCCAGGCTGCCGAGAAGGATTTTCTTGCGCAGCTCGTTGTAGAAAAAATGCACTTCATTCAGGTCGATGGCCACGCGCAGGTAGGAGAAAGGCGCCGGACTGTTTTGTGCGGAAAAGCCGTCGGGATAATAGCGGGCCAGGTAAAAAAACGGATGGTTGACCGTCGTGCTCAGGCGCTCGGCATGGGCGGTAAGCTCCGTACGGCTGCGGAGCACTTCCGGCCGGTTAAGGTGGTTCTCCACCCGGGGCAGGGAATCCTGCGGTACTTTAGAGTCAAAAATCACCCTGCCGGTCGAGTCGATCAGGGTCAGACGAACCCGGGCTGTCTCTGCAAAACCGGTCAGAAAAGCATATTCGTCCGGCAGGGCAACAGCGCTGTTTTGCAGCAGGAATTCGCATTCATCGATGACGGTGGACAGGTTGTCGATGATTTTCTTTTTGTAAAATCCCTGTAACTCGAGGATGCTGATGACAGCCGCGGAAAGTGTCACGGAAAAGAGCAGCAGGATGTTGACGATGATGATTTTCTTGCGCAGCGAGAGGGAGGAAAAGCGGGGTATTCGCATCGATCGCACCTTCTTTCTCGTCTGATATATGAATCTGCTGCTGAAAGAGCAGGGCCGGAACGGCGCAAGATGTCACTCGTCGCCGACTCGCATCCTGTATCCGACGCCTTTCACCGTTTCAATCATGCCGGCGTACTGCTCGCCGAGCTTTTCACGAATTTTGCGGATATGCACGTCGATGGTGCGGTCGATGACGACGACATCGTAGCCCCAGATGGCGTCGAGCAGGGTATCGCGGGTGATGACACGCCCGGGACGGCTGGCGAGGTAATGGATCAGCTCGAACTCCTTTTTGGTGAATTTGACCACTTCACCGCGAACGCGCACGAGATAGCTGTCCGGGTCGATGAGCAGATCGCCGAACTTGAGCACGTTATCCTGATTGGCGCTGTCCTGTTCGTGGCGTTTTTCTTTGCGCAGGGCTACTTTGATCCGCGTGATCAGCTTGCGAATGCTGATCGGCTTGACGATGTAATCATCCGCTCCCAACTCTAACCCGACAACCTCGTCGATCTCATTGTCCCTGGCGGTGAGAAAAATGACCGGAATGTACCGTGTCTCCTCATGATTGCGCAGCTCACGAAGCACCGACCAGCCATCTTTACCCGGCAACATGACATCGAGAAGAATCAGGTCCGGCTTATGTATGCGAGCTGCCTCGATGGCTTCCTCACCATCAGTCGCAGATATGGTTTCAAAACCTTCGGTATGCAGATTAAAGGTCAGCAGGTCGAGAATATCCTGCTCATCATCGACGAGCAACAACGTTTGCTTCATGATTTTCTCCGGGTTGTTTTCTTGCACACGGATGATAAAATAATCTCTGAAACCCGGAATCGAAAGGTTTTTCCGCTTCTTAATAATTTGATAACACAGCGAGGCGCCGGCCTGCACGGAGTGAAGACGGTCAGGTCATTCCTGCCGTACAGAGAGCAAATCTTCCTGCAACAGGGCATGCAGCGCCCGCCGCGCCTGCACGCGCAGCATTTCCTTGCGATAGCCCGGGTCATAGGGCACGTTGGGTAACGGCGCGCATTTCCGGAAGAGAAAATCCGCGATGGCGTCGATGCCTCGTGCATCCAACGTGCGGCTTTCGAGAAGATCGGCCAGACGGGGGAAGACTTTCGGTTTCGCTGCCAGCACTCCGACAACCGCGACCAGCTTCTGCACGTTGCCATCAGCGTCGCTGTCCATACGTACGGCAAGGTTGACCAGCGGGAAGTCGATTGACCGGCGTACGCTCCACTTGCGAAACGCCAGTTTTCTGCCGGCTGTGAGGGGGATGAAAATGCGGGTGAGCAGCTCATTGGGGTTCAGGGTCAGGTGCGCCGCACCATCACTGCGGTACAGTTGCACCAGCGGAATGCGGCGTTGCCCCTGCACGGAGAGCAGTTCGACCTCTGCCTCGAGGGCGATCAGCGCAATGGCCGCATCGCCCGAAAAAGCAGCGACGCAGTTTTTGCCACCCGGTACGACATGACACTGATCGCCGTGGGATTTCAGGCAGCCG
>DRLW01000295.1 GCA_011375275.1 Bacteroidota bacterium | reverse complement strand
GGGGAAGACCGGAATCTCCCGGACAAGGGCACGTGCCAGAAAAGATGAGATTCCGGCACGGCGCTCCGCTTGGCCGGAATGACACATGCCGGTATCTGTGCCGGACAACGATCTCACTGCCAGGACAAAACGTTCGTAGTGCACGCTTCAGCGTGCCTCACGCAAAGCCCGCAACACACGCAAAGAAAAAAAACTCTGCGTGCTCCGCGGCTCCGCGAGAGAAAAAAGATTTACAGCGCAATTGCAGTTATCCTCTTAACTCAGCACGGTTGCACCTTTGCAACCAGACTCCCTGACAACAGCACGTACCAGAAAAGATGAGATTCCGGCACTGCGCTGCGCTTGGCCGGAATGGCAGATCCCGGTATCTTTGCCGGATAACAATCTCACTGACAAGACAAAACGTTTGCAATACCACGCTTCAGCGTGCCTGAAAGCTGCTCTTGCAATGACACAGAAAGAAAAACAGGACCACCCATGCCGGAGATGAACTTCACCCTGCGCGTGCCGGGTTCGACATCAAACCTCGGCCCCGGATTTGACGTCCTCGGCCTGGCGCTGCAGAAATATCTCACCCTGACTGTGCGTGGCCCGGTAGATGAGCTGCGCCTCTCACTCGCAGGCGAGGGCTCTGATTCCCTGCCCGCAGATGCCACCAATCTGGTCGTGCGCAGCTATCATGAGGGCTGCAGTGCAGCGGGTTGCCGGCCCATAGCGTTGGAGCTGCGCATCGAAAATGACATCCCTGTTGCCCGGGGCCTGGGCTCCAGCGGAGCGGCCCGTATCGCCGGACTGCTGCTGGCACAACGCCTGTGCGGGCACGACCGCCTGCCGGATGCCAGACTGCTGACCCTCGCCGCCAGCGCAGAAGGGCACAGCGAAAACGTCACCGCTTCGCTGACCGGTGGTTTCTCAGCCAGCGTGCTGCGCGAGCAGACCGTCGTGTACGCGCATCTGTCCTTTCCGCAGCAGCTCCGCGCTGTGGCGCTGATCCCAGACTTTGCAGTTGAAACCGACAAGGCCCGCCGCCTGCTCCCGGCCAGTCTGCCCTTCGAACAGGTTGTTGAAAATTTACAGTTTCTCGGTCTGTTCATCGCCGGCATGCAGCAGGCAGACTGGCACGCCCTTGCCGCGGGGAGTGATGACCACGTGCACCAACCCTGGCGCAAAACATTGATCCCCGGCTATGATGCCATCACCCTGGCAGCGCGCCGGGCCGGCGCCCACAGCACTTTTATCAGCGGTTCCGGTTCCACGATCATCGCTCTGGCAGATAAAAAAACAGCCGCCATTGCTGATGCCATGGCGGCCGCCGCACAACCATACGGCTATGGCTTCCGTTGTGAAATCCTTGCTGTCGATCACGACGGAGCACAGTTTCTGTAAAAGCGCTCCCCCTGCTGCTCGCTACTTCAGATACGTCATCTTTTTGACACCACTCTCGAATCCCCTGCCTTTGATTTTGTACAAATATATCCCTGCCGGCAGATTCTGCATATCTACGACCATCGACCGGTTGCCCTGGCCCGGCTGACCGGCAGGGACTTCCAAAACCAGTTGCCCGATCAGATTGTAGAGTTGCAGTGTCGCCGGCCCGGCGGCAGGCTGCTGCCAGCGGATCGTCGTCCCTCTGCCACCGGCAAAGGCAGTTCCGCTCGCTGAAAACGGGTTGGGATAGTTTTGAAAAAGCCGGATGGAGACCGGCACATCGCGATCGACTGAGGTCATCACGCCTGAACGGATGAGGACTTCATCGAGCAGGCAAAACGCCGAAGCCCGGGTTCCCTGGTTTTCTGCCTCGCGGTTGATAAAACGCACCACCATCTGATCCGAGAGCGTGATGAAATTTTCCAGCTCATAGCTATGGCTCTGCCACGCCTTGTCGATAGCGGTAAACGCATCGATGCGCAGCCAGTGCCCGCCGCCGTCATTGCTGATTTCGACGATGAGGGTGTCGTTTGCCTGTGCGCTGCTCCAGTAATAGGGATTATAGAATTTGGCAAAAGACAGCTTCGGTTCTTCCAGAGAGGTCGCGTCAAAGACCGGTGAGGTCAGAGTTGAGGACCCGTACCGTGCGCGCGAAACCGCGACATAACCTCCGTGGTCGCCGGTATAATCCTCGCTGAGCAGGCGTGCACCATACGGTTGCTGCGCAGCAGGCATGATTTCCCAGGTAAAGCGGGAATCATCCTCGGGTGCAGAGGTCTTCCAGCCCTGCGAACGGGTAAAGGTTTCATGGTACGCCGGCGAAGTGCTGATGCTGATCTCCTCGCTCTCTTCGTCGATGGCCACTTCCCCGATAGCAGACAAATAACCCCACTTGATAAAACTGTATTCATAATCACCGAAGGGCAGAGCAAAAGTCGCCTGGCCCTGTTCGTCGAGCTGCCCGGAGAACTCTTTTTCTCCGCTCGCCAGGATCACTTCGCTGCCGTTGATGGCGGCATCTGCTTCAGGGGTGCTGCTGACCTGCACCAGGACCGATGACTGCGGCAGGGGGATGAGCGAGATATCCTGCTGCAGCGTCTGCCCTTCGTTCAGGGTGAGGGATATCGTGGTATCGAGATAGCCGAACGCGCTGAATCTGAGGGTGCGCTCTCCGGGCAGAGCACCATACACGAAACTGCCGTCCCGGCGCGACCATGCTGTGATCTCACCGTCATTTTCGTCATAATCCGGCATGGTGATTTGCACGATCTCGGTCATCGTCTCCCCGCTGCGGGCATCGCGCAGCAGACCCTGGACATAGCCAGCCTCAGCGCCGTTGAAGCGCACGATAATCAGCCCGCTGCTGATATCGCTGATGAGCAGATTGCCGGAGGGCAAAAAGGGATAGATGCCCCAGGCCCCTTCATTTCCCTCGCCCCGGGAGCCACCGTCAGCCGGGTAAGTATCGTACCAGCCGACCTCAACAGGAGCGCTGCGCTGTGACAGATCAAAGATTTTCAGGCCATCATAATAGTAGCTGACAAATGCCATGTCGCCGCGAACCGTGGCGTTGTGCGCAATCGAAAGGTCGCCACCGTAATAGGTCGCAACGCGCTGCGGTTGCAGATGATCGGACACATCCCAGAAATTGACCGGCAGGCCATGCACCTCATCGGTCTGCACCAGGTACGCGTTGTCGTCCGTCACCCAGAGGTTGTGCGTAAACCCGTTCGG
>DRLW01000294.1 GCA_011375275.1 Bacteroidota bacterium | reverse complement strand
TTTTTCCCTTGCTTTCTACAGAGATGGGAGATACTTTTTTGAGAAACGTGAACTTCTCAGGACAACTCATAAAAAATCAGGCTCTTCTTCAAATCGTGTGGGTTGATTTTCAGTATGGCAACCGGCGGATCGCCCAGATTGTAACGCGACATTCATGTCGCGCGGTACGATACGCTCCGTGATTCTGGATGCTGTGGGGGATGGCTGAGACGCGACATAAATGTCGCGGTACACGACAAAAATTGGGCCGAGGACAACTATCATTTTTACAATCATCAACACCGACCGGATTTGCAAAACGATAATTTTCCATCCCACACAATCTGAGGAAGAGCCAAAAACCATCTTTCGAGGTTACCCATGCTGTACGCTCTGCGATTGACCATCATCACCGTTCTGCTGTTTGCTGCCACAGCCGGGGCTCAGGAGAAAAAAGCTGCGCCCAAACTCGTGCCCATCGAATTAAAGCTGCCGAAGCCGATGTTCATCGGTACGCCGCAGAATATGCAGGTGCCGCGGCTGGAAAAACCGCTGGGCAAACCGCGGCCGCCTTTTTTGGCTCCGGCAGGCACGAAAAACGTCGCTCTCGGCAAGCCGGTCTCCGGCAGCGATGAGGAGCCGATCATCGGCGAGCTGGAGATGATCACCGACGGCGACAAAGAGGCTGAAGAGGGCAGTTACGTCGAGCTCGGGCCGTTTCAGCAGTACGTAACCATCGATCTCGGCGCAAAGCACACGATCTACGCCCTCGTGTTCTGGCATTTCCACAAGCAACCGCGCATTTATTTCGATGTCATCGTTCAGATGGCTGATGACGCCGATTTCACCAAAAACGTGCGCACACTGTTCAACAACGACCACGACAACTCCTCCGGCCTCGGGGCCGGGGCGGATTTGCACTATGTCGAGACCTCCGAGGGCAAGCTCATCGATGCCCGGGGCGTGCAGGCGCGCTATGTGCGTCTGTACAGCAATGGCAACAATAACAATGACCTCAACCACTACATCGAAGTGGCGGTTTACGGCCAGCCGGTGAAATGAGCGATCGCGTCTTTGCCTGTGCCGCCTGCGCGCTGCTGCTGAGCGCGTTGCTGCTGCGCTTCATCGAACTGGAGGCCCGGCCGATGCACGGAGACGAGGCCGTACACGCCGCCAAATTCGCCGGACTGCTGGAAAAAGGACAATACCGCTACGACCCGTACGAGTATCACGGCCCGACGCTGAACTATCTCACTCTGATTCCGGCGTGGCTGGCCGGCGCGAAGAACTACGCCGCCCTGGACGAAAACATCCTGCGCAGCGTTCCCGCGCTGCTCGGCGTTGGCGTGGTGGCGCTGCTGCTCTTCATGCCCGGACTGCCGCGGCCGGTTGCTGTTGCCAGCGCAGCACTGGCGGCACTCTCGCCTTTTCTCACCCTGTACAGCCGGTACTATATCCAGGAAACCCTGCTGGTTTTTTTCGCCCTGTTGCTGCTGTGGGCAATGGCCCGGCTGGCGCAACGCCCGGGTACGGCTGCCGCGCTGGTTGCCGGCATCGCTGCAGGGTGCATGGCCGCAACCAAGGAGACCTTCGTGCTCCTCGTGCTCGCAGGAGCACTCGCCTGGCTCATCACCGCGCCGGGACGCATGAGCAAAGGCCAGCTCGCCATCCTGCTCGTCAGCGCAGCCAGCGTCGCGGCCCTGTTCTTCAGCTCATTTCTCAGCCACCCGCACGGCATCATCGATGCTGTGCTGGCTGTGACCACCTACAGCAGCCGGGCAGTGGACTCCGTGCACCTGCAGCCGTTCAGCTACTATTTCACCCTGCTGTTCCAGCCGAAACCGGCGGGGCCGGTGCTGCTCACAGAGGGCGCGGTGGCGCTTGCGGCGCTGGCCGGTGTCTGGCAGGCATGGCGCACTGCTGCTGCGTGGCCGCGTTTCTGGGCACTTTTCGCGCTGCTGCTGGCTGTGATTTTTTCCATCATCCCCTACAAAACGCCGTGGAACGCTTTGAGCTTTTATACCGCCGCGCTGGTTCCGGCCGGTTATGGGCTGGTCTGGCTGCTGCAACAGATGCACCGCCGCTGGCTGAAAATTATGCTGCTGGCGATTGTTTTTCTACCCCTCATCGCACAAAATGCTGCAGTCAATTTTTCTGCGCAACTGCGCTCGCACAACCCCTATCTCTATGCGCATCCCGGCGAGGATGTCGTGCGCATGGCTGCTGCCGTCAACCGGGCGGCGAACAGCAGTCCTACAGGCGACAGCCTGTACGTACAGGTGATCGCCAGCGGGGCGGATTACTGGCCGCTGCCGTGGTATCTGCGCCGTTATCAGCGTGTGGGCTGGTGGTCGCAGGTTGACAGCAGCACCGCGCCGGCGCCGGTGATTCTCATCAGCGCAGACCTGCGGGAGGCGCTGGCGCAACGGTTGTATGAACAGCCACCGCCCGGAGAACGGCCGCTCTATCTCGATCTGTTCAGCGGGCCGTTGCTGTTGCGCCCGGGCAGGGAGATGTACGGCTATGTGCGCAGTGACCTCTGGCAGGCCATGCAGCAGGAGAAGGCGCGATGACCCACATGCCGGACAGCGACATGCAGGTGTTCGCGCGCCAGGCGATGAACACGCGCTTCGAAATTTTTCTGCACACCCCTGATCGCGACTATGCCGCACAGGCGGCGGCAGCGGCCTTTGATGAACTGCTGGCGCTGGAAAACCTGCTCAGCCGTTTTATCCCCAACAGCGAAATTTCAGCGATCAACGCCCTGCAGCCCGGCGAAAGTCTGGTGCTGCACCAGGACACTTTTGCCTGTTTGCAGCGCTGTTTCGCGCTGATGCAGGAAACCAGCGGCGCCTTTGATATCACCCTGGCCGCACAGGTCGATGCTGCGCGCGCCGGGCAGGCGCTTCAGAAGCAGGCTGCGTGCTGGCAAAAGACCGGCACGGTGCCGCTGCAGCTCGATAGCGACAGCTTTACCATCACGCGCACGGGCGAGGCCGGCTACCGGCTGGATCTCGGCGGCTTTGGCAAAGGCTATGCGGTGGATCGCATGCTGGAGGTGCTTCAGGAATGGGATGCCGGGCCGGCGCTGGTGCATGGCGGGCGCAGCTCCCTGCGCGCCGGGGCCGCTCCCGCCGGAACGCCCGGCTGGCCGGTGCAGCTCTCTGCGCCGGATTCGGGGCGGGTTTTGCTTGCCGGCACGCTTGCGCATCGGGCCATGGGCGCTTCCGGCCTGCAGAAACACGGGCATATCATCGACCCAACCACCGGCGCAGCCATACAGCAACCCGGCAAAGCTGTCTGGGTTTCCGCCCGCGATGCTGCCACGGCTGATGCCCTGTCAACGGCTTTTATGGTCATGCCGCCGGAGTCCCTGCACCGCTTCTGCGCCGCCCACCCGGATGTCGCGGTGATGGTATATGACCGCGGCGAGACGAAACTTTATGGCGAAAAGTTATTGTGATGGACTCGTTCTTTATCGGTTGCAGAAACAGCGTGTCCGCGATAATTTGTCCTCAACCAGGGGGCAGACTCCCGAAGGCAGACAATGAGGAAACACGATGAGCCACTCTCTCAAAATGGGCCTGATCGGCGGCGGGCCGGGGGCCTTTATCGGTGATGTCCACGTCAAAGCTGCGCGACTGGACGGCGGTGTTGATCTGGTAGCAGGCGTTTTCAGTCGCGATAGTGCGAAATCGCGGCAGGCCGGGCGCAGTTATGGCCTTGCTGATGAACGGATTTACCCTGACATCGCGAGCATGATTACGGCAGAGCAGGCACTTCCGGAAGATGAGCGTATCGACTTTGTCGCCATCGCCACGCCCAACGACTCGCATTTTCCCGTCGCAAAGGCTTTTATCGAGGCTGGTTTTCATGTCATGTGTGAAAAGCCGATGACGCGCAGCACCAATGAGGCGAGAGAACTGCACGAGCTGGTCAGCCGGTCACCAGCCATCTTCGCGCTGATGCACAACTACACCGGTTACCCCATGGTCAAACTGGCGCGGGACATGATTCGTGCGGGTGATCTCGGAGCGCTGCGCAAGATCGTGGTACAATATCCGCAAGGCTGGCTGAGCACGGCGCTGGAGCAGACCGGCCAGAAACAGGCGGAATGGCGCACAGACCCGGCGCGCAGCGGTGCGGCCGGCTGCCTCGGCGATATCGGTACGCATGCGGCCAATCTCACGGAGTACATCACCGGCCTGCAGATCACACACATTTGCGCTGAGGTGATGACTTTTGTGCCGGACCGCCGCCTCGATGATGACGTCTCCTGCCTGCTGCGCTTCGGGCCGGATGTACGCGGCATTCTGCACGCCAGCCAGATCGCTGCCGGTGAAGAGAACGCCCTGCGCATCGCCATCCATGGCGAGCAGGCCAGTCTCTCCTGGTGCC
>DRLW01000293.1 GCA_011375275.1 Bacteroidota bacterium | reverse complement strand
CGCTTTTTCGTCTTCTTCGGGAACAAATTTCCGAACATATCCTGCAGATTCATGCCCATCTCTTCGATGCCGGCAGGTGAGATGACCTGCATCATTGGGATAGCATCGGTAGAGACTTCCAGCTCAATTTCCCGCTCGTCGAGCTGGCCCTTGCGCAATTGCTCGCGCATTTTTTCGCGCGAACGCTCGTAACGCTGCTGTGAGGTATCCTCATCCTCGACCTGGGCCACACCATGCTCATCTACCGCGACAAAGTGGCTCGGCATTTCGCTGTCCGGCGGCGGAGGCAGCAAGATATCCAGTAATCGCTCTTCCGCGTGCGCTGCTGCCTTGTCCTGCACGGCCGCCATCTTCTCGGAACGCACCATGCCGATAGCCAGATCGACCAGGTCCCGAATCATCGACTCGACATCGCGGCCGACATAGCCGACCTCAGTGAACTTCGTCGCTTCGACCTTGATAAATGGCGCCCGCGCCAGACGGGCCAGCCTGCGGGCGATTTCAGTCTTTCCAACACCAGTCGGGCCGATCATGATGATGTTGTTCGGCATGATTTCCTCGCGCAGCTCTTCCTGCACCATCTGGCGCCGCCAGCGGTTGCGCAGAGCAATGGCCACGGACTTTTTGGCTTTGTCCTGGGAAATCACATATTTATCGAGCTCCGCCACAATCTGGCGCGGAGTCAGTTGTTGATCAAGCATGTTCTGCAATCTCCTCTATTGTCAACTTGTCATTGGTATAGATGCAAATACTGGCCGCGATTTTCATCGCTTCTTCAGCAATCATGCGGGCATCGAGCTCGGAAAACTGCACCAGGGCACGCGCGGCGGAGAGAGCATAGCCGCTGCCGGAACCGATGGCGATGATGCCATCATCCGGCTCGATAACATCGCCGTTACCTGAGAGCAGGTAGGTTTGCTCTTTATCCATCACCAGCAACTGTGCCTCGAGGCGGCGCAGATAACGGTCCGTACGCCACTCCTTAGCCAGCTCGATAGCCGCTTTGCTGAGCTTGCCGCGGGCCTGCTCCAGGTGTTGTTCGAACTTTTCAAACAGAGCAAATGCATCGGCAGCCGATCCTGCAAAACCGGCGAGAACAGAGCCTTTGTACATGGTGCGCACCTTGCGCGCATTTTTCTTCAATGTCGTCGCCCCCCAGCTCACCTGTCCATCGCCAGCCATCACCGAACGGCCCTTGTGCCGAACAGCGAGTATCGTCGTGCTACGCATGCGTTTTTTTGCTGTCATTGTGTTCTGTTCTCTCGTTTCAATTTTATCGGGATTATCGTTTTTATCGTAGTTCATCAAGTACCGGAATCTCCGTGTGCCAGCACATGCTCAGCTCCCTTGTACACTGCCCTGCAACTGCCGGAGCAGGCCGTCGATGTCACCGAGCACCTGGAGTGATGCGATCTTATCCCCCGCAAAAGTAAACCAGGCACAGCCCGCCCACGTCACCCGCTGGTGCGTGGGCGCAAAACCGAGAAATGTGCCGCGATGAATACCGGTGAACGTCATCCAGGCGCAGAGCTTTTGCCCCTCTTCTATCCAATCATCGATGATACAGCGATACTCATCCAGCGCAGCGTGCACCATATCGACATAGGCGACGACCTCCCGGCGCCCGCGTTTTTCCAGACCAAGTGAGCCACGGAACGCAATATCTGCATGCAAAATGGCCTCTGCAACCGTGGTGTCATGAGCATTCCAGAGCTGCTCATAAAAACGTTGAACCTGTTTTTTCTGCTCGGTCATAAAGACGAACCTTCTCCTGCGGGTAAACCCTGTTCGTGCGGATCGCTTGCCCCGGGAAATTCACGGTTTGGGAGATTTCACGCCACACTTTTTCAGCAGCCGTCTCCAGACGCTTATCAGGGCGTGATGATGTCGAGATCGCGCAGCATGGCTTGGGTGATTTCGAGCCGCGGGGCGAGAATTTCTGCAAAAGACTCACCCTCGATATTCAGGGCGAAAAAGTACACGTCGTCCTGCTTTTCAACATAACCGACCAGCCAGCCGATGGCTGATTTTTTCCCATTGCCGAGTGAACCCGCCCCGGTTTTGTAGCTCAAACGGTAGTCATCATTCTTTTCACGCACTAAAATCCCTTTAACCGCATCGGTTGTCGCAGTGGCGACTTGCAGCTCGTCCTGATAAAATCTGCGCAAAAAATCCACCTGCTCTTTTGCAGAGATTTTCAGGCTGCCATTGAGCCAGAATCTATCGATCCCGGAGGAAATATCTCCGTTGCCATAACCAAACTGCCCGATGTACGTCTGCATACGCTCATTCCCGATCTTCGTGGCAAGTGTGCGATAAACAGGCACGACCGAGTATCTCATCGCACTGCTCAAGGTATGCTGTCCCTGCCATGTCTCCGGCCACCAGGACTCGACCGGATAGCTCAGGGTATCCCACGAGAGCACCTGCCCGGTGTCTGCAACCACACCGGTCTCCAGCGCGATGATCGAGTTCGGGATTTTGAACGTGGACATCGGGGAAAAGCGTTCATTCGCCCTGTTTTTGCCAACGATCGTGTACCGCCCGGAACTCTGTTCGTACAGCACAAAGGTCCCGGAAAAGTCGCCAAAGTTCGCGCTCAGGTCAGCTCGCCCGCAGGCGGCCACGAGATACAACAAAAGGAAGAGAGTGAGCAGGCGCGCCGCTGGCTTAATCTCAGAAATCATATTCATCGCCGGAAGATTTTTTTCAAGTATCCCGTATTCCGCGCTCGCAGCATTCATGTGTGAGAAAAGATCAGAATAGCGATCGGGAATCAGCAGCGGGTATTTGAAAAAACGTTGACAGTACAGTGAAAGCTCTGTAAGACGGGACAGGGTCAAACGAACAGGCAGCCCGGCAAAGCCCGCCACTCTCGCAAGGCACAGCAGCCTGTTTGCCACCGGTGACGGGTGAAGGGACAAAAGCAGGGCCTGGCTCAGATGCCCCTGCGCAGGCGAGAAACCGGAATACCCATCTGCTCGCGATATTTTGCCACGGTTCTCCGCGCCAGGTTATAGCCTTCCTTTTTCAGCAGGTCAGCGATTTTCTGGTCGTTGAGGGGCTTGTGCGGATCCTCGTTGTCGATGATGTCTTTGATGATCTGCTTGATACGGCGGTTGGAGACATTTTCACCGTCATCGGTGCGGATGCCCTCGCTGAAAAAGTATTTCAGCTCAAACACGCCCCACTCTGTCTGCACGTACTTGCCGTTGGTGACTCGCGAGATGGTGGAGATATCCATGTTGATCTCTTCAGCGACGTCCTTGAGGATCATCGGCTTGATCGCTTCCGGACCTTTTTCGAAGAAATCACGCTGTTTCTGGACGATGGTCTCCATCACGCGCAGGATGGTCAGGCGGCGCTGATGGATGGAGTTGATCAGCCAGCGGGCGGATTCCAGCCGTTTGCGCACAAACTCCTTGGTGGAACGCGAGGTGTTTTTCTTGTCCATCAGCAATTTCTTGTAGGAGTTATTGATGCGCAGGTTGGGAATGTTCCAGTCGTTGAGAATGATGCGAAAATCATCGCCGTCTTTCTCCACGGTCAAATCCGGAATGATGACATTGTTGGCAAAGGAGGTGTAGCCCTCGCCCGGCTTCGGGTTGAGCTTGAGAATTTCAGTCAGAACATCGCGCAGATCGTCATAGGTGATATCGAGCTTCTTGACGATTTTCTCATAGCGTTTGTTGGTGAAATCTTCGAAATGATCGCGGATGACTTCGATTGCCAGCTCGTCCTGGGGCTGTTTTTCTTCGAGCTGAACCAGCAGGCACTCCTGCAGCGTGCGCGCACCGATGCCGACCGGATCAAAGCGCTGGATCATCTTGAGAATGCGCTCGACATCTTCGACATCGACATCGAGGTTGTGGGCGATCACGGCAATGTCGCAGGAGAGATAGCCGACCTCGTTGATATTCCAGATGATATACTCACCGATCTCGTTGTCTTTTTCATTCAGGTTGAGCATGTGCAGTTGCTCGAGCAGGTGATCGTACAGGCTCACGGCTGAAACTTCGGGGCGCTCGAAAACCTCGGCGCTGTCATCTTTGGGCGCACGCGTATCCGGCGTGGTGTCATCTCCGAGGATGGCTTCCCAGTCCGCCTCATCCAGCAGCTCATCGCCTTTGTCCATATCCTCGACTGCATCGCCGCTGTCCTCGCCGTCGATCTCTTCCTTCTCTTCCTCATCATCTTCTTTTTTATCGTCGAGATCGAGCTCCTGTTCCTCGTCCTGCATCTCTTCCTGGGTCTGATCCATATCCTCGACGACTTCGAGCAGAGGATTGGTCTCAATTTCGAGCTTGATCTGCTGCTCGAATTTCAACAGAGGAAGCTGCAAAAGAGATGAAAGCAAAACCTGTTGCGGTGACTGAATCTGCCGTTGCTGCAATCGTTGTTGGATACCTAACATAGAATCGCAATCCTCATGATTTTGTCGCTGCTGCCGCCCGCGCGCATCAACCAGCCGGCTGCCACGATACCTGATTCGTTATTCCAGTCTGAATTTATTGCCGAGGTAGAGCTTGCGTGCTTCCGGGTCTTCGGCCAGGCGTTCGGCTGTGCCGGCAAGCAACACATTTCCCTCAAACAACAGATAAGCCCTGTCGGTGATCGACAGAGTTTCGCGCACATTGTGATCGGTGATCAGAACGCCGATGCCGCGTGATTTCAAACTATAGATAATTTTCTGAATATCTTCAACTGCAATCGGATCAATACCAGCGAAAGGCTCGTCCAGCAGGATGAACTTCGGACTGGTAACCAGCGCTCGCGTGATCTCCACCCGCCGGCGCTCGCCGCCGGAAAGAGTATAGGCTTTGTTATCCGCCAGATGCGCAATCGACAACTCATCGAGCAGGGCTTTGAGGCGCTTTTTGCGCTCTGTCCTGTTCAAAGGCAACGTTTCCAAAATCGCCATGATATTCTCCGCTACTGTGAGCTGGCGGAAAATCGATGGCTCCTGCGACAGATAGCCCACGCCCAGACGCGCTCTTTTATACATCGGCAAACGGGTGATATCCTGTTCGTCCAGGCAGATCATGCCGCTGCTCGGCCGGATCATGCCAGTAATCATATAAAACGTCGTGGTCTTGCCCGCACCGTTCGGCCCGAGCAAACCGACGATCTCACCCTGTTCGATCTCCACGGAGACATTATCGACGACACGGCGCTTGTTGTAAATCTTGACCAGATTCTCAGCCCGCAGAGTGATCATTGGCTCCCTTTCCTGCCTGTCGTCGTGTCTGTTGCCGCGGGTGATGTAAAGCCCGGCGGCGTAAACTTCCCTTTTGACAGACCGGGATCGCTGTCCACAAAAATAGTCTGCAATTCTTTGTTCTCGATTAAAATTGTGATACGGTCGCCCTGGGTCCAGTTGACGCCCTGGAAATTCCCTTCAGCATCGACGATATTCCAGATACTCGTCGCCGTGCCGTTGACGACGACCTTTTCCACCTGCCCATCGCGCAGGAAAAGACGGATATCCTGCCCGGTCAATTTGTTTTCGCTGCCGGAAACAGCCGTGCTGTCGCTCGCTGCCACATACTCTGCTTTACCCGCGACATGGACCTCGCGTACCTTGCGTTGATCCAGATAGAGATCGATGCGTTCTCCGGTCAGCCGGTCGCCCTCATGCACCACTTCCGGCTCCTGCATCAGAGCGATGCGTTCATCAGCCGTGGTGTAAACCGCTGTGCCGCAACGTGCCACGGTCTCCCCGCGGGTGATCACCACATTCTTCTGCACAACAACGCTGTCCGCGTTATCAAAAGCTTCGATCTGCTCGCCGACGATACGCATCTCTTCCGTACCGGTCGAGTCAAACTGGATCAGAACCGGCTCGCGTGTGACTTTGACATACCCCTCCGGGCGCAGATAGTTCAGGCGCCCGCCCATGAGCCGGATGTGTTCTGCGTCATTATCGACGATCACGTTGCCGGTGCCGATGACACGGCGTTCATCCTGCAGATAGGCCGCCTTGTCTGCCGTCATCGTGGTCTGCTCATCGACGATTTTCACATCGCCCTCGGCCTCAAACAGGCGCAGATGTTTATAATAAACTGCCTTCGTCGCCCAGAGCTGTTGCCGGGAGTCGCGGATATGCACGTTGCCTGTAAAAACTGTCTTGCCTTCTGCTGTGTACTCCGTGGCCTCTTCACAGGCGAGCTCGAGCTCACCCTGGCGCAGCAGCACGTCGCCGGCAAGACGGCGGACGATCTGCCCTTTTTCCAGCGCACTGCGCGATGTCTCCGCCCGGATCAGACGCAGTTTTTCGCCTTTTTTTTGCGCTGCTGCAGGCGTTGCCAGCCCAAACAGCAGCGTGGCAACAGCGGCCAGTTTCAACACCGTGCCCTGCAT
>DRLW01000292.1 GCA_011375275.1 Bacteroidota bacterium | reverse complement strand
GCAGCCCTGCTCCAGACGCCGGCAACCTGACAATCGCCCGCCTCGACGATGAAGGCAGGTGGCTGGCTGTTCAGACATGGCGTTCGGGCAACAGCTCTGTGTTGACGGCTGAAGTTTCACAGACCGGGACGTATGCCCTGTTGAAAAGCAGCGCTGCTGTGCGTGCTGAGCAGGATGATCTGCCCCGGAGCTATTCACTGCAGCAGAATTTTCCCAACCCGTTCAACCCGGAAACGCGCATCGCTTTTGCCCTGCCGGAGAAGACGGCGGTTCGCCTGCGCATTTATACGGTAACAGGACAGGTGATCGCCACTCTGGTTGATGGTGAGTTGGATGCGGGGACCTATGAATACACCTGGAACGGGAAAAGCATTCTCGGAAGAGACGTGCCCAGCGGTGTGTATTTTTATGAAATAGAGACATCCCAATTCCGCCAGGTTAAGAAAATGACGCTCATCCGCTGAGTGCACACGTCTTCATGTGACTGATATAATTTTAATACTCCCGGTTTCCCGTGCGCAGAGCACAGGGGGATCGGGAGAAATGCAGGAGAAATCATGTTGAAAAAATACGCTCATATCCTCATTCTGATCGCACTCGTGGTTTTGGCGGCCTGCGATTCCGGTGCTAATGGTCCGGCAACTTCGACGGATGAGCTCATCCAGAAAGGGTGGGAAGCTTTTGAAGCCGGGCGCTATTCTGACGCCATCCAACAGTTCGTTACAGTACTCAATCTGGAAGAAAAGGGCAGTGTTGAGGCCAGTATGGGCCTTGGCTGGGCACGGGCATTCCAGCGTAATTTCGAAGGTGCCATCAATGCCTGGCTCATCGGCCGGGCAGATGATAACGACAATGCCGACATCAATGCCGGGCTCTGTCTGGTCTATCACGTTAAAAGCGATTTTGCCAACGCGATTACCGCAGGTTCGCAGGCATTGCTCACCAGCCCGGACTATGTTTTTGAACATAAGACAGATATCACGGCGCAGACCATCAGACTGACGATGGCGCAGTCGTACTATGCCACCGGGGATTTCAGTAGTGCCGCATCGCAGATGGATGCTGCCTTCCCTGAAGCTGCGCCGCACAGCCGTGACCCCGAAACGCTGCTCAACCAGATTATGGTTGCGCTCGGCGTGAAATAGTCCGGCAAATTTCAGGTTGCTTTTTTCCGCAGTTTTCGCGGCCAGTTTGTAGCGGAACTCGCAAGAGTTCCGGCTTGCGTGAGGCCCGAAGTGTTGCCACTTCGGCTACTTCTCCCATGGCGGCTGCTGCGCTTGGGCATATGCTTTTGCTCCACGTGTAGCGGAACTCGCAAGAGTTCCGGCTTGCGAGAGGCCCGAAGTGTTGCCACTTCGGCTACGTCTTCCATGGCGGCGGCAGCGCTCGGGCACATGCTTTTGCTTCACGTGTACCGGAACTCGCAAGAGTTCCGAGGCTTTGTGCTCCTTCGGCTACTTCTCCCATAGCTGTTTCATCATTCCCAGGGTTGATATTCATTGCAAAATGTCAAAAAAATGCTATAGTATGACTCGACGTCGTGCAATCTATCATTTCATCCGTTAGCAGGATTTATGTTCAAGATCATACCGAGATTTTTAGTGCTTTCCCTGTTCTGGTCTGGTGCAACCGGTTCACTCACCGCCCAGACTGAAGACTGGACGTCGTTTACCAGCATGTGGGACATACGCGCGCTTACCCAGGCGGGAGACGATATCTGGGCAGCAACAGGTGGCGGGGTGTTCTCCTTTTCACCAGACGACGATATTTTTACCGGTTTCACAAATATCGATGGCCTGACTGCAAACGATGTGACGACTGTTGCAACGGATTCACGCGGTCGTGTCTGGGCGGCCTTGTCAGATGGCAATATCGTCATCATAGAGCCCGGGGCCGGGGTTTCAAGTCTGATTATCGATTATGAGTCTTTGCAGATTCTCGACTTTTACCCCAACGGCGATACCATGTATGTTGCCCTTGAGATCGGTTTGGGCGAGTACCGCATCGATAAGGAAGAGACAAAAGAAGTCTATCGCCAGCTCGGTGCCGGGTTCAAAACCGAGGCGGAAGTGCGCACAGCACTGGTCACTGGCGGGTATCTCTATGCAGCCACAGAAGACGGTATTGCCCGCGCCAGCCTTGATCTGCCGAACCTGAAGGCCCCCAGCAGTTGGCAAACCTTTACCGTGCGCGATGGGCTGCCTGATGTCGATGTCCGTGAGCTCGTTACTTATGAGGGCAAGGTCGTTGCCGGCAGTGCTACCGGCATCTCCATAGAGACAGGTGATGGGTGGCAGGTGCTCGATACACCATTTGCCGGACAAAGGGTCAATTCTCTGGCCGTTCTGGAATCCCTCGGCGGCAGCCGTCTCTATGCTGCTGTGGCCAACCGCGTCTATTTCAGCGATGACCTGACCACATGGTCGCGCACCACGGCGCTGTCCGGAACAGGTGCGGATGTGCTTCTGGCAGATGGTAAAATCTGGGCGGGCCAGTCAGGCAAGGGGCTCAGTTTCACCAGCATCGATGGCGGAGACTGGTCCAGAGTAGCCCTCAACTCTCCGAAAACCAACAAGTTTACCAGCCTGTATTTTACGACAGACAGCGTCTTGTGGGCGACATCATCTCTCGATGGTTTTATCGCCTATGATGGCAGACAATGGTATAATTTCGATGAGCTCGGCGGGATTTCCAACGGGGATTTCCGCAAGGTTATCCAAGATAATTCCGGCCGCATCTGGCTTTCGACCTGGGGGCGGGGAGTGTATGTTCTTGAAGGCCGGCTCGACAGCTTACAGGTCACGCGTCTCGACACTACGGCAGGCTATCTCTCCGGCAGCACCACTGTCAATCCGGGCTATGTTGTGGTCAGCACCATGACCCGGGACCAGGCAGGCACCGTGTGGCTGGCGAACATCGGCGCCCTCAACGGCCGGCCCATCATCGCTGTGACGCCGGAAAACGAGTGGGTCTATTTTTCCCTGTCCGCCGGCGTGCGGTCGGATGATATTCGCACCATGCTCGTCGATCGCATCGGGCGGTTGTGGTATGGCACCGGGAGAAATGGCGTCGGTGTTATCGATTATGCCGGCACGCTGCTCGACCAGAGCGATGATGATTTGAGCCAGGGGCTCGGGGCTGAGGACAACCTGCAATCACTGACCATTTCTGCCCTGGCAGAAGACGATGATGGTACGATCTGGATCGGAACGGCCGATGGACTCAACAGTTGGTTTGGCGGCTCGGTTTTCAGCTTTGTCACCAACAGCCTTGGCCAGCGACTGATCAGCGAGAACATCAAGGCTATCGGTGTGGACCCGGCGAACAACAAATGGATCGGGACGACCGCCGGCATTACCATGCTCGGCGCGGATGGCAACACGATGACAGATTACACCACCGATAACAGCCCGCTGGTGAGCAACGTCATCACGGCATTTGCTTTTGATGAAAACACCGGTGATGTTTTTATCGCCACGACAAACGGAATTTCCGTTCTGCGAACGCCGTTTACACGGCCTCAGGATGATTTCTCCTCCCTGAAAGGATACCCCAATCCGTTTATCATTTCCGGCAGCCCGTCTGAGCGTTTTGTGATCACCAACCTTGTCAGCAATTCCGGAGTGCGTATTTTTACAGAGGATGGCAGACTGGTGAAAAATTATCCGGCCGGCAGTGTGCTCGGTGCTCAGGTGATCTGGGACGGACGGGACAGCAGCGGGGAACTCGTACCCAGCGGCATCTATCTCTATGTCGGTTTCAGCGAAGATGGCCGCAAGGGTGTCGGCAAAATCGCGGTTATCCGAAAATAAAGGCGACGGCAGATGCTCAAGTCAGTTTATATCAAAAACTACGCGCTTGTCGAAGAAAGCGAAATACACTTTGAAAAAGGCCTGAATATCCTTACCGGCGAAACAGGGGCCGGGAAATCGATTCTGATCGGCGCGATCGGCGCCATTCTCGGTGAACGTACTTCGCCGAGCATGCTGCGGTCCGGTGCGCAAAAGGCCGTCATCGAAGGCGTTTTTGACCTGAGCGAGAATCCGGCCGTGCTCGAACTGCTGCGGGAAAAGGAGTACGATGTCGAAGATGATACCGTGATCGTTCGGAGGGAAATATCCAGCAGTGGCCGCAGCCGGGCTTTTTTAAACGACACGCCGGCTACTCTCGAGGATATCGCGCAGGTGGCAGCGCGTTTGGTCGATTTGCATGGCCAGCACGAGCACCAATCTCTCCTGCGCGTCAGTGAACATCTCGAGTTTCTCGATACATTTGCAGATGTTTCTGCCTTGCGCCGTGATGTGGCGGAAAAATTTTCCACAGCAGAAAGCCTGCGCCAGAAGTATGAAAAACTCTTGCATGACCAGCAGCATCTGAAGGAAAAAAAGGACTATCTCGCGTTCCAGCTCGCGGAACTGGAACGCGTCGATCCCAAACCCGGCGAGGAACAGGAACTCGAGCAGGAGGAAAAGCAGCTTGCCCACAGCACGGAAATTATCGAACTCGCCGGACGGATTTCTGCCCTGCTCTATGAAGGCGAGGCCTCTGCACAGGAGCGCATCAGCGCTGCTCTGGCGGATTTGCATAATTTAGTCCGTTTCGTACCATCGCTGGAAGAAAATCTCAAAGAGCTGGAATCTGCGCTGATCATCGTTCAGGAGAGCGCGCAGAGCGTTCAGGAACAGAGTGCCCGCATCGAGATCGATCCGGCCCGTCTCGAACAGGTGCAAAACCGTCTGGCAGAGATCAGTTTTCTGAAAAAGAAATATGCCCTGAGCTACGACCTGCTGGTTGAGCGTGTAGAAGAGCTGCGAGAAGAGTTGCGGCAGGTCGAGTCGATCGACGAGCAGGTGCACGCAGCGGAAATGGCCTGGGCTGAGGCGATCAGGGCATACCGGGAGGCTGCGACAGCACTATCCCGTGCCCGCAAAGAGGCTGGGTCGAAGCTGGAAAAAGTGGTGCCTGAGCTGCTCAGCGAGCTGGGCATGCAGCACGCGACCTTTGAAGTCCGGATAGATACCGAGCCGGCCGCTGAATCCTGGCTTCAGCTCGATGGTGAAGCTGTTCGCGCCTCGCGAAATGGCTACGATCGGGTGGAATTTTTCATTTCCACCAATCCCGGCCACCCTGTCAAACCCCTGGCGCGCGTGGCCTCGGGCGGGGAGGTTTCCCGCATCATGTTAGCCCTGAAAAGCGCCGGAGCGCATACGATCGGCATTCCATGCCTGATCTTCGACGAGATCGACAACGGGGTCTCCGGCCGGATTGCCCAGGCAGTAGGGCGCAAGCTGCGCTATCTTGCCCAAAACCATCAGATACTCTGCATCACCCACCTGCCACAAATCGCCAGCGCCGGCTCGACGCATTTCATGGTCGAAAAAAGCCTGCGCAACGGCGAAACCATATCCACGGTGCGTAAACTCGATGAGAGCGAACGCGAAGAAGCGGTCGCGATGCTGCTGGCCGGCGACACTCTGACAGAGAGCCACTTGTCCAGCGCACGTGAGCTGCTGAAACAGGCGCATGATGGATAGCCCTGCGGTGATCTGACCTTTCGTGAAATATTTAGTTTTTTTCACAAGAAACTTCCTGCATTTATTCGCTTTGGATTGTACATTCAAAACAGTATAATTTACTCTCATCATGGAAGAACAGGGTAACACAACGTGGACGTGCAAAACAAGGGAGTGCCCAAACAATGACGAAAACACAGAAATTAATCGGCGGATCCACCGTAAGCCTGCTGCTGCTGGCGGTCACGATGTTCTCGATGTGCGGTGTTAAACTGCAGAAACTCAACTCATCTGCAGATGATCAGGCCTTTGTCGATGAGGCGGATTCCGAGTTCAGTGATGACATTTTCGATAAGATGGAAATGAGCGAAGGCGACGAATTTGCTGAGTCAGGCGAGGCAACGGGCGATGACCCGTTTGCTGATGATCTTTTTGGCGATGAGAGCAGTGCTGTTGCCGAGAATACGGAGACGCAAAAGTCGGCGGACAGCGGCTGGGATAACAGCGGCTGGGGCGATGATGACTGGACCAGCAACGGCTGGGGGGATGATGGCTTTGCGACCAGCTCTTCGGAAACCGAAACAGCCAATGCCATGGATTCCCAGGACTTCGCTTCAGAAGATCCCTTCGCTGACAGTGGTTCATCGGACGACCCTTTTGCTGAAGAAAGCACACAAGCTGTTGCTGACAACAGTGAGCAGCAAGCGGATGACTGGATCACCCCCGAGCTGATGGAAAAAATGCGCCGTGAGGTGCGTGACCTCGAAACCATCATGGCAACTCAGGATCGCGTCGCTGACAGCTTGCGCCAGATTCAGCAACTCGAACAGTTCCGGGCCATTGCAGCGGAATCTGCCGAGAAAACGAACGAGCTGACACAAAAAGATTTCCCGGTCAACAGCCAGGGAGACTATACCGGTTTTGACTCTTTCGGAGACAATGCCACGGCTTTTCAACTGGAATATGAGCAGGCGCGCAGCACTTTGCTGGCCAAAGACTATGACTCGGCCATCGCCATGTTCAGCGAGCTGGTTTTGAGAAGCGATGCCGGTGACCTTGCCGATAATTGCCAGTACTGGATTGCTGAAGCCTATTACGCAAAAGGCGCCTACTATCAGGCTGCGATCGAGTTCGAAAAGGTCAATGCCTATGTCAATTCGAACAAATCAGTCGATGCTCAGCTCATGCTCGGGCTGGCTTTGATGAAAGCAGGTGAAACAGAGCAGGCAGAAACAGAGCTGTCCTCTGTGATCAACTTTTATCCCGGCAAGAAAGCTGCGAGAAAAGCGCAAAAATATATCGACATGATCGAACGCGTTTGATCAGCGTTTGCCTCCGATTTTCAGCCGCTCTCATGTTTGCGTGAGAGCGGCTTTTTTTTGCTCTTGCTCGCATCATGTGGGGTGAGCAGTGCCGGCAAGCTTATGGATGAAAAGTTTGTAGTGCGCGATTTATCGCGCCCAGGAAGTCGCTGATTTTTCCGGGGTAAGCTGGTATGAGGTCCGGGTATCCAGTTAACTCAGCAAACCGAGCTCCGCTCAGATACCGGCATCTGTCATTCCGGCCAAGCGAAGCGCAGTGCCGGGATCTCATCTTTTCCGGCACGTGACAGAGTCCGGGAGATTCCGGTCTTCCCCTGCGGGGAAACCGGAATGACTGTTCTGGGTTAGGCACGTGCTGTTGTCACGCGGTCT
>DRLW01000291.1 GCA_011375275.1 Bacteroidota bacterium | reverse complement strand
TTTCACTGCTGTGTGTCAAATGGGGGGAATGCACATGCGAAGAGAGGGCTTCCCTTGCCCGAGCGGGACGTCGAAGTGCACTCCAAACTCATCCAGGTATCCAGTTAACTCAGCAAACTGGGGGCGGCTCAGATACCGGCATGTGTCATCCCGGCCAGGCGAAGCGCAGTGCCGGGATCTCATCTTTTCGGGCACGAGCCTGAGTCCGGGAGATTCCGGTCTTCCCCTGCGGGGAAACCGGAACGACGGCTCCGAAGGTAGGCATGTGCTGTTGTCACGCGGTCTGCCTGAAAACATGCAACCATGCTGAGTTATAAGTGGATAACCAGATACCCCGGAAGTCGCTATTTTCGCCCGTATATCCCGGCAAGAGACGATCTCCCGCATCTCGAAAAAAATACAGCGACTTCTCCGCGCCGCTACGTTATCGAGAAGAGCCCCACACGATGTGAAGGAGAGCCAAGAAAAGAGAATCAGCCTTCGGCCCTGCTCATCATCAGCCAACAACCCGCCGTCTTACCCTCTCCAGATGATAAACCCGAAATACGCAAAATACAGCACCAGCAAAGCTGCCGCCTCAATCCTGTCGAGGTAATATTTCTGCCGGGTGCGCATGAACAGCAAAAACAGGAAAGAGCCCAGTACGAGCACGAGCAAATCCCAGTTCATCGAGACGTCGTAAGGAATATCGTTGAACAGCGCGCTGATCGGCAGGATGAACAGCGAATTGAAGATATTGGAGCCGACGACATTGCCGACGGCCATGTTGGAGCGGTGCTTGATCGCGGCCATGATCGATGTCGCCAGCTCCGGCAGGGATGTACCTATCGAGACTATCGTCAGGCCGATGAGCACTTCGCTGACCCCGAATATCCGCGCCAGTTTCACAGCACTGGAGACGACCTGATCGCCGCCAAAGGACAGGCCAAACGCACCGGCAACAATCAGCAGAACGATTTTCCACATGGGATAGACCTGTACACCGATGCTGGTATCCACCGGCTCGCTGCCTTTGAAAACGACAAAGGTATAGACGACAAAAACCCCGAAAAGCGCCAGCATGTACAGTGCATCGGAGTTGCTGATTATATTCACCGGGCCGCGGTCTGTCCAGACATCATTTGCAGCGATGCCGATGACAGCTACAGCGAAAACAGCAAAGGGTATCTCCAGCCGCACCGTCCGGCGGATGACATAAAGGGGGCGAATCAGCCCGCCGACGCCGAGGATGACCAGGGCATTGAAAATGTTGCTGCCCATGATGTTCCCCATGACCAGCGCCTCATCACCTTTTATCGAAGCGATGACATTGACCACCAGCTCCGGTGCTGAGGTACCGAAGGCGACCACGGTCAACCCGATGATAAACTCAGAAACATTCAGGCGCTTGGCCAGCGCCGAGGCACCTCGAACCAGAGCATCTGCACCGGCTACGACAAGCACAAAACCCAGGCTGAGGAAAAGAAAACCGCTAATCATAGTTTTACCCTGAAAAAAATCACGTTCTGTTCATTGTATTTCCCATCCAGACCGGAACATGCAGCAACGGAGCTCAGGACTCGACGACCTGCAGGAGAAAGGCGTGCAGATAGCGGCTTTCCGGGTGATAAATATCGATGGGATGGTCGGGTGCATGTGCCCGTTCTGCCAGGATGCGCACTGTTTTGCCGGCATCGCTGGCTGCTGAGAAGAGAATTTTTTGAAAAAGGTCCGGCGAAACATGGCGCGAGCACGAGCAGCTCAGCAACAGGCCGCCACCCTGCAGGAGCTTGAGGGCATGCAGGTTGACATCCTTGTAAGCCCTGGCAGCGCTCTCTACATCGCGCTTGTGTTTTGCCAATGCCGGCGGGTCGAGAATGATCAGGTCGAAGGAGCTCTCGACATCGCGCAGATACTGGAAGACATCGGTGACGACAAAATCATCCTCGGCACAGGTAAAACCGTTGAGCTCGCAGTTGCGCTGTGCCAGTTTGAGAGCACTGCGTGAGCTGTCCACGCTGATGACGCGTTCGGCGCCGCCTTTCAGGGCACTGAGGGTAAAACCACCGCTGTAGCTGAAACAGTTGAGCACGCGCTTTCCCCTGGCCAGGCCGGCAATCAGTGCTCTGTTATCGCGCTGATCGAGATAAAAACCGGTTTTCTGGCCACCGGCGATATCGACCATGTAGCGCAGACCGTTCTCGCTGATTTCAACGCCTTCGCGCGGCAGCTCGCCTTTGAGCGCTGCAGCATGGGCCGCGAGACCCTCTTCCGAACGAATGATGCCATCGGATTTTTCGTAGATTACGGCCGGAGATAACTCGTTCTCCAAAATTTCGCATATCATTTCTTTGCGCTGCTCCATACCGGCAGTCATGATCTGCACGACCAGCACATCCGCATAGCGATCCACAACCAGCCCGGGCAAGCCATCGCCTTCGCTGTTGATCACACGCCACGCCGTATCCCCCTGACGCATGAAATCTGCGCGCAGCGCAACAGCCTGACGTATTTTTTTTCCCAGGAAAGCCCGATCGATGGGTTTATCCTGCCAGCGCAACAGCCGGCAACGAATCTGCGAGTCGGGAGAATAAAACCCCCGGGCTAAAAATTTGCCTTCATACGTCAGCACACGCACTTCTGCGCCGGCACCGGCGCCATCTTCATCGACGATCTTGTGTATGGCCCCGGAAAAAACCCACGGGTGCCGGTTGGCAACAGACTTGTCACGATTCTTTTTGAGATAACAGTGTATGATTTTCATTCGAATAACGTTTCTATATCCTCAGTTGACAGTTGTTTAAAGAAAGCCGCATCCGTGGAGATCAGGGAGTCGACCAGCTTCTTTTTCCGAGTTTGCAGTTGCAGCACTTTTTCTTCCACAGTGCCCTGGGTGATAAATTTATAAACAAAGACATGGCGTTTCTGCCCGATGCGGTGGGTACGGTCTGTAGCCTGCATTTCCACCGCCGGATTCCACCAGGGGTCGAAATGAAAAACATAGTCTGCCGCAGTCAGGTTGAGCCCCGTGCCGCCGGCGCGCAGGCTGATCAGGAACAGCGGGATATCCTCGTTCTCCTGAAACTGCTGCACTTTTGCTTCCCGGTTGCGGGTACGTCCGTCGAGATAGGTATAAGCGATGTTTTCCGCATCGAGCTGTTTGCGCATGATTGTGAGCATCTTGACAAACTGGGAGAAAATCAGCACTTTGTGGCCTTCGGCGATGATCTCACGCAACTGCTCCATCATGGCGTTGAATTTTCCCGAGTCCCGATCAGTGTTCGGCTCGATGAGCTGCGGATGGCAGGCGATCTGGCGCAGTTTGACCAACCCTTCGAGAACCACGAAACGGCTGCGGCCGAGGCCTTTGGTCTTCAGGTTTTGCAGCACGGCTGCGCGGTAATAATCCCGCCAGTAGTTATACAGGTTGGCCTGCGCTGCTGTCATCGAGGCATAAAAAATGCTCTCTGATTTGGGTGGCAGCTCGTCAGCGACCTGCTCCTTGGTGCGCCGGAGCAAAAAGGGCTGCACCAGCTTCTGCAGAAATGCTGCGGTCTCTTTGTCGCCTTTCTTTTCGATGGGTGTGGCGAACCGCGTCTGGAAATAACGCTGGCTGCCGAGCATACCGGGGTTGAGAAAAGCGAACTGCGACCACAACTCGATGGTATTGTTTTCGATCGGCGTACCGGTGAGGACGAGACGAAAATCAGCCGTCAGCAGGCGCACGGCCTTGGCTGTCTGCGAGTTGGGGTTTTTGATGTTCTGCGATTCATCGAGGATGACATAATTGAAAGGAAACTCCCGCAGCATCAGGACATCGCGGCGCAGGGTGCCGTAGGTCGTCAGAATAACATCATACTCAGAAAACTGCTCCGTCGATTTTTCGCGATCAACTCCGGTAAACTGCAACACACGCAGCCCGGGGGCAAATTTCTCCAACTCATGTCGCCAGTTGAAAACAACAGAGGTCGGCGCAACGACCAATGTCGGCTTGGAGGCACCTCGTTTTTTTTCGTGCAGAAGCAGGACGATGGTCTGCACTGTCTTTCCCAGCCCCATGTCATCAGCCAGAATGCCACCAAAACGAAAGTCCTGCAGGAAGAGCAACCAGTCATAACCGGCCTTTTGATAGGGCCGCAACTTACCCTTGAACTCTTCCGGCACCTCATGCTCTGCGATGCCCTCGAAATTGCGCAATTTCTCGATGAAGGTAGCATATTCGGCATCAGCCGT
>DRLW01000290.1 GCA_011375275.1 Bacteroidota bacterium | reverse complement strand
CGTCAGCGCTGGTGTGTTGTATCTGACAACGCGGCCCTCCGGCGGCGACAAGGAGAATACTCCTTTGAAACTCCCCCCGGCCTTGCCGGACGGTAACTGATACGGATGCAGAAATACGAGATGACGGTTCGTGTGTAGCTACGTGCTGAGTGAAGCAGATGACCAGAAGCATCTTGCTGTACATATAAAGAATTAGGTTAAGCCTGTTTGTCGCAAGGTTTGCGAAGTTTTCTGACTACAGGGAAAGCAGCGTGAGACCCAGGATGTCAACATGATAAGCATGAGAAGTAAGATAACGAGAGCCACTGCCCTGTTGCTGCTTGCCGCGGCAACCACCCCGGTATCGGCCCGGCAACTATATAATATTCCAGTTACGGAGGCCGCAGGCAAGCAGAGCGTGCCTGTTGCTGTTACGGCTGGAAATGCAGGTGGGGTCTTTCTCTTCTGGGTGGATGGAAGTGGTGTTTCGGGCACGTTGCAATTCCAGATTCTCGACGCCACAGGCGCTCCTGTGCTCGATACTCCGCAAGCCCTGGCCCGGGATGTCAGTACGGCCTCCCCTCCCATCGTCGTTTCTGACGGTACAAAAGGAGCGTTCGTGGTCTGGCAGACGGTTCGCTCACGAGGAAATGCCATCACAGTACAGCGTATTCTGGCGGCTGGCACAGCAGCCTGGTCGTCGCCGAAAAATTTGGGTAAAAATAATCGTACTCAAATGAACCCGCGTGCAGTGTCTGACCAGAAAAACGGACTTTATATTGCCTGGGAGGAGGATTCCGCCCTTTCCACAGGTAGTGACGGTAATCGTGATATCTATGCCCAGCGCCTGAATGCCAGTGGAGCAAAAGTGTGGGAAAATACCGGCGTCATCATCAGCGACGCTGATGGCAACCAGTTTTTGGGTGATGTGGCCGGCAATACCAGTGCACTTGTCGTAGCCTGGGAGCACGAACCTACGAACAAGGTCTATTTTCAGGGGTTTACAGCCGGCAAGGGTGATCCGATCGGTGATAACCCGACCGTCCCGACTTTTTCCCCATCACCACAAATCCAGCCACGGCTGGTCCTCGGCGTGAATCAGGACGGCAATTCAGATAACTCCGTGATCATCATCTGGCAGGAGAAACGCACTGCGGGCATCAGGCTTTATGCTCAAAAATATACTGCCGCACGGCCATATTCATGGGGAATTTTTGGTCAGGCCGTCAGCAGCAGCTCTGGTGACCAGGTTGCTCAGCAACTCGTGACGGATAGTGATTATGGGGTAATTGCCGTGTGGGAGGATTCCCGCAACGGCAATACAGACCTGTACGGTCAGCGTATCGACAGGGGAGGAAATACCCTGTGGGGTGCTTCCGGCCGCCCGGTCAATACCAAGGGCAGCGAGCAGACCGGTTTTCACCTTATCGAAGATGGCAACCAGGGCGTTTATTGTGTCTGGGAAGACAATCGCAACGGGCCTTTTGATATTTATGCCCAGCGGTTGAACAAAAACGGACGCATGAAATGGCAGAGCGGCGGAATCGGCGTCAGCAAGCAGGACGATCATCAGGTAGCTCCCAAAGCTGCCCTGCTGCCTGACGGGCGCCTGGCCACTGTCTGGCAGGATTTCCGCAGCGGCAGCGCGGATATATTCGCCCAATATCTCCTCGATGATGGCACGCTCGATAACGTGCCGCCGGTCATTATCTCTGAGCCGGTACGGGTTGCCGGCAGCGGGTTGCCGTACAGCTATCAGGTTGATGCAGAAGATATCGACCGTGATCTGCCGCTGACTTATGCAATGGAAGCCGGCCCGGATTGGCTGGAAATGAGTGAAAGCGGCCTGCTCTCCGGCACCCCGCCGATCGGGTCTGAAGGCAGTAGTGTGGAAGTGATTGTTCAGGCGATCGATTTCCGTGGGGCTACGGGCAGCCAGGCCTATGAACTGGTTATCCAAACCGGCAACAACCCACCGGTGATAACCAGTACGCCGGATACGACAGTACTGGAGGACACACCTTACTCCTATACGGTAACCTTTACCGACGAGGACGCTGGCGACAGTCACAGCATCAGCGCACCGGTTCTGCCTGCATGGCTTAAGCTGGATGAGAGTGCGTTCGTCATCAGTGGGACCCCGGAAAATGCAGAGGTCGGACGCCATGATGTCGTCGTGCGCGTTTCCGACCAGCTCGGTGCCTTTGATGAGCAGAAGTTTGTCATCGAAGTGTTGAATACCAACGACCCGCCGAAAATCATCTCGGTTCCTCCTGAGAAAACCGAAGAGGATGCCCTGTTTCGCTTTCAGGTTGAAGCTGAAGACCCGGATGTCGGGGATGTCTTGATTTTCTCCCTGCCGCGCGCGCCGGAATGGCTGGTCATTTCCGAAGCCAGCGGTGAAATCACCGGGACACCAGGGAACGAAGATGTGGGCCGGGATACCGTACTCGTGCGCGTGCAAGACAGCGCCGGGGCTGCTGATTCTCTTGAGTTTGTCCTCGAGGTTATCAATGTCAATGATCCGCCGGAGTTTATCAGCACACCCAGGAGAACTGCTTTCCCCGGCGTGCGGTATGAATATAAAGTCATCGCTGTCGATATCGATCCGCAGGATGATCCCATCGTCACGCTTGATGTGGGCCCGGTGTGGCTGAGTTATTCGCAGCAAGATTCATTACTCGCCGGCGTGCCTCCCCTCGCTCTCAAGGGAGATTCGGTCATCGTCCGCCTGCTCGCCCGGGATGGCGATGGTGAGGAAGCCGAGCAGCAGTTTTTTCTCAGGATATCTGATATCGCTGATACGACAGCGCCCCGCTCTCCCACGGTGGCGGGCGTGGAACCAGCCACATGGACCAATGCCGACAGCCTGCTGTTACGCTGGGTCAATCCGGCAGATTCGAGCATGATCGCTGACCTGTTTCTTAAATTCGCCAGCCCGCCTGCGAACAACACAGATTTTGATGTTCGCCGCTCATTGAATTCAAAACCAGGCTCTCCGGACTCTGCGTATGTCGTGATTCCGGACAACCTGAGCGGAGAAGTCGATGGGTATTTCTGGCTTGCTGATGCTGCCGGAAATGCGGATTTCAACACCGCTGTCCAGCTCCGGTTTTTGATCGACAGGCAGGCTCCGCAACCAGCCCGGGCTTTACGCCCCCGGCTCTGGTCGCGATCGGATATCGTCACTTTTCAGTTTTCCCCTGGCCGGGATTCGCTCTCGGGCGTGGCAGGGTACCGCATTGCGGTGGTCTCGG
>DRLW01000289.1 GCA_011375275.1 Bacteroidota bacterium | reverse complement strand
GTCACTGATCCGGGCGGTGTTAACCAGCCTCCGGTGCCGGTGATCAATGAGCCTGCTGATGGTGCAATCTTTGACGTTGGCGAGACGGTCAACTTCAGCGGTGATGCCACGGATCCGGAAGATGGTACGGTTCCGGCTTCGAATTTCACCTGGTATCTGAGTGGCCCGGGCGTTCCGCCGAACTACATCGTCGCTCAGGGCACCAAGTCCGGCTCTGGTGTTCCGCCTCAGGAAGGGTCCTATACGCTGACTCTTGAAGTAACTGACAGCCAGGGTCTGGCAGCCAGCACATCGGTGAATTTCACCGTGCAGCAAGGTGGTGGCGGCGGTGGCAACACGCCTCCGACGGCAACGATTACCTCGCCTGCCAACGGCGCGAGCTATACGGTTGGAGCGACCATCAGCTACTCCGGTACCGGTACTGATGCTGAAGATGGTACCCTGCCTGCTTCTGCTTTCACATGGAAGTACAGCCGCAATGGTGGCCCGGAAGTAACCTTTGCTACCGGTGTCAAGTCCGGAACAGCAACGGCAACAGCTCCCGGAAACTATCAGGTTATCCTGATTGTGGAAGACAGTGGTGGTCTCACGGATCGTGATGAAGTAAGCATCACGGTTTCGGGTGGCGCCAAAATCGCCTCATCTTACGGCGACGGTCTCGTGGACAGCCGTCTGCTTGGCGAGAACTTCATTCCGGATGGCTATTCCCTGAGTGATGCGTATCCGAACCCCTTCAACCCGGAAACCACATTCCAGTTCAGCCTGCCGCAGAGTGAAAATGTCAAGCTGGTTATTTATAACTCTCTCGGTAAGGTTGTCCGTACGCTGATCAGCAACGAGAAGATGTCAGCCGGTACTTACACATATCGCTGGAGTGGTCGTGATGATTCCGGCCGCACCGTAACAAGCGGTACGTACTACCTGCGTATCCAGGCCGGCCCGATGAATGTCACCAAGAAATTGAGCCTGCTGAAATAATCTTCTCAGCAATATATTTAGAATTAAAAAGGCGGGGTCCTTCGGGACTCCGCCTTTTTTGTTTGGTTCTTCTTCAGATGCCCGATTTTTGGGATTGTTGACGATATAATTCCGGATGCGACCTTTCGTACCGCGACATTTATGTCGCGTCCCCGCCATCCCCCCTAAAACGTCGTGAATTAGGAAAAGACATCCTTCGCGACATGAATGTCGTGCTACAACATGGGCACTATTCGTCCTTCGCGACATGAATGTCGCAGTACGGGGACACCAGCGAAAAATTTTCCGGTATCCCGACTTTGTGGATTTAGAGTGAAAATGGTGGATAAACCGGGTTGGGTGCAAAAGCGCGGGCTGTGATTCAGCGCAACAGCGAGAGGAATGAGTGCAGGAATGACGTTATGAGTCGCGGTGCGGGCCGCAGGCCGGCGTACTGATAGTTTCAGCCAGCCACACACTCACGGGTTCAGGGGCAGATATGGAATTTGGGGTTCTGGAAAAGGCGTGTACTCTCAGGCTGTGGCAAAGCGATAGTGCGGAATATCTTCCGCCTGCTTTTCGTCTTTGAGGTAGCCAACCTGATTGCGCCCGGCGGCTTTGGCCATGTACAATGCCTTGTCCGCATGAGCGAGAATATTCTCGGCTTTGAGGGAATCTTCAGG
Organism: Bacteroidota bacterium; assembly: GCA_011375275.1. Lineage (GTDB taxonomy): Bacteria > Zhuqueibacterota > Zhuqueibacteria > Zhuqueibacterales > Geothermadaptataceae > Geothermadaptatus. Next base: position 2,285 of record DRLW01000289.1, on the reverse strand, counting down.
AAACGAGGCGACGCCGAGGGAGACGGTGATTTGCAGTTTTTCCTCGTTGCCTTCGGCTTTAAAACGGTGCTTTTCGACAGCGCTGCGCAGTTTTTCCGCAACGCGTCGCGCTTTGGATTTGTTGGTCTCAGGCAGGAGAATGACGAACTCTTCGCCGCCAAATCGGGCGACGATATCGGCCTGGCGCAGATTTTTTTCCAGCACTCGGGCTGTGTTTCGCAGGACTTCATCGCCGACGAGATGGCCGTATGTGTCGTTGAACTGCTTGAAAAAGTCGATGTCAACCATGATGATCGACAGGGCACGGTTGTAGCGCTGTGCGCGTTGAATTTCGCGCTCGAAACGCTGGTTGAAATAACGGCGGTTGAAGATACGCGTCAGATCATCGGTGATCGACAGTGCCTTGGTGTGGTGGTAGATGAGGATTTTATCCAGCACACGGGAAATCTGTGCTCCGATCCGCGCAAACAGTTCCAGCTCTGTCTCGGTAAAACTATCCTTTTCTCCGCGGTGCAGCAGGATGGTGCCGAGGTCTCCGTGGGAGTCGCTCTGCAGCGGGATGCAAACCAGCGCCCCGTTTTTTTCGGTCAGGTCTGCTGTGGCCTCATCCCCGGCTGCAGTGAGGTCAGCCAGGTAGCAGGGTTCCTTCTGTTGTAGCGATCGCCCGAACAAGCTGTGATCGAGAGGAAAGGATTTGCGCTGATGTACCAGCGAACGGGGGCCGAAATGATTTTTGACGCGTAGCTCGTGAGTCTCCTCGTCCACGAGCAGCAGGGTGAAATGGTCGAGGGAGAACAGACGCTTGAACAGGTGCCGGACAGTCTCAACCGTTGCATGCAGTTCCATCTTATCGCTCAACGATGCAGCGATCTGATACAGGCAATAAAGCTCGAGGAAGCGCGAGCTCATCTGCTTGCCGGTTTCGGAGACTTTACCGTACTGTTCGCTGAGGTGTAGAAATTCTTCGAAAGCTGCTGTGTCGTTCTTGCCCATGGTTGAAAACTCCGACTGTGGATGAAATTGGATCACCCTTCTGACTTGTGCGCTATACGAATATCGTTCAGTATGCTGGTTTGCCATTTCTCTATATATACCGTTTATTTCACGAAATGCGCATCTATTTGGCCCTGTGTGCGGTGCTTTCCCCGCCCGGTTGTTTCTGAGGTGCTCCCGCCTCGATACCGGTTTCCGTACCAGGAGGGATAAATGCGTAGTAGCTAACTTTATAACTTATTAAAAATGATAGGGTTCTGTCTAAGGGCGTTCGTCGGTTCCGGTTGCGTGTCCGGGGCGGTGGAATTATCGATCTTTTGGCGTTTTCGTAGAAAATATCTGATGCCGGCTCGTTCTGCTGCGAAATCGTCGTGTTTTCCCTTTGTGCCACGTTTGATTGCAATTCATATTCCAAAGCACGGACTGGGGATGTTAAATTACTGCAACGGGATAGATGGGTGATTCTGCAGAGGGGGATATGCCTGTTCGGGCTCAGGCAGCACCGGCACCAACAGGTGTGCGCAGATAGCGAAGCAGGTGATCGTAGCGCTTGTTGACAGGGGTTTGATCAGATGTGCGGATGAGAAAATTATAGAATTTGTCACGGTTGGGGTGGCTGAGGCAGATACGCAGCACAGCATCTAACTTGCTGACCAGAAAGGTTGAAACCTGATCATAGGTGCTGTTGAGGTCGATGATCAGGTCGAATTTGTCCTTGGACAGCCTGTTGATCAGCGTGCGCTTCGGAATACCGAATGTCGTGATGTCATCCTGTGTGATTGTGATCGCTTTTTCACGCATGGTGGCTGGGAGTTTGCTTTTAAACTCCTCGTGAACGAGATAAAGCGAGCTGAGGTTGGGAAACTGTTTGAGAAAGCGTTTGTGCAGGTCCAGCGCCAGATCGAACTCCGACTCGGTGCGCGGAAGAATGAGCAGAGCACGCCGTGCTCTGCTGAGGTGCCCGGCGATGTCGATGACCTCATCGTGAGCCTTGAAACGGCTCAGCCAGGTAACGTAGCTTTTTCCAAATGTTGCCAGCGGCTTGTTTCTTGACATCGCACTTCAGTTTCGGTTAGCCTTAAAAAATGGATTTAGAAAACGGCTTTCAGGGTATCCAGTTCGCTTCGCTGATCGGGGCTGATGCAGCTACCGGAACGCCTGCTCTTTTTCGCCCTTGCTGGACAAAATTTTGCTTTTCATCCTGCTTCTGCAGGGTGGCGCCGGCGCTGTGCGCTTGTTGTTTTCAGCGAGATGAATATATCGATTTCGCAACCGCTTGTCAACCGAAATTG
>DRLW01000288.1 GCA_011375275.1 Bacteroidota bacterium | reverse complement strand
TCGCGGTTTTCGCTCGCCGGACAGTCCCTCGCTGTGGATTCGCGATCACTCAGACATGCTGCGCGGCGGCATCTATTTTGAGCCCGATGTTTTCAGCGCGATCGAGGCTTTCGCGGAACATCAGTCTGCCAACGGCCGCATTTTCGATTTTGTCATGGTGCAGCCGCTGCGCCATTCTCCGGAAAAGGAAAACTGGGAGCGCTGGGTGCGCGTACCCGTCGAGGCGGATGTCGAGTTCCGTTTTATCAAAGCAGCCTTTCTGAGCTGGCGCGCCAGCGGAGAACACGGGCGCATGCATGCACTCCTTCCTGCTCTCGAACGTGCGTTGCTCTATGCCACCTCCCACCCTCTGCGCTGGGATGATCACCTCGGTCTGGTCAAACGCCCCTACACCATCGACACGTGGGATTTTGACTACACCGCCGGCCGGCATGACTGGCTCAACTTTCAGATCACTGAACACACGTACTGGGGAATTTTTCACGGCGACAACAGCGGCATTTATGAAGCTGCCGGGCTGCTCGCCACACTGCTGGAGCATGCCGGTGAGCAGCATAAGGCAGACACATGGCGCGGCTTTGCCAGCGACCTGCGACAACGTGCCAACGCTCTGCTTTTCAACGGCAGGTTCTACCGGCATTTCCATAAAATCACTCCCCTGACCATCGCGGGTGTGAATGAAGAGCAGCAACTCAGCCTGAGCACACCCATGGCCATCAACCGCGGCCTGGCCACGCACGATATCGCTGTGGCTATCCTGAATGAGTATCGAACACGGGGAGAGCAGACATCCGCCTTTGCTGAATGGTTTGGCATCGATCCCCCCTTTCCGGATGGGATTTTCGGGGATGAAAAACTGATTGGCGGGGCCTATATCAACGGCGGGATTTTTCCGCTCTGCGGAGGTGAGCTGGCGCGCGCAGCCTTTGAACACGGCTTTGAGAGCTATGGTCTGGCAATTCTGCGTCTGTACAGCGACATGATCGCTGCAAGCAACGCCAGCTATCTCTGGTATTTCCCGGACGGGACACCGGCGAGCGAAGAAGCCAGCACCAGTCCGGAAGCCCAACCCACAGACGGCTGGGGTTCCTCGGCCATGCTCTATGCTTTTATCGAGGGCCTGTGCGGCATCGTGGATCGCAGCCACTCTTTCCAGAACGTGCGTCTGTCACCGCGATGGGCTGTCACCGATGAAACCTGTGCTGAAATTGATCTCAGCTATGCAGCCTCAGGGGCTGGTTTCGGCTACACTCTGCATCACGATCGCGAACGCCGGCGCATCAACATCGAACTCCGCGCGCAGCAGACCCGGCTCGACCTGCGCCTGCTGCTGCCGGAGCAAACAAAAACCGCCACGCTGAAGTGGAATGGACGCAGCATGCGCACGACCAGAGAAGTCGTACGCACGAGCACGTATATCTGCTGCAGCGGTCGCGTTGAAAAAGGGGCCGAGATTGAGGTTTGCTATGAATAGTGTGATCAGTAAGGGGGGTGAGGTTTACAGATGCGACTGACCTGAGCCCTGCCAAAAAGCAGTTTCGGAACACCCTCGCCAGGGTCTGTCATCATGATATCACGTAACCAAAACTGCTACATACAGTGCTCACGATTTGGCATGTTGCCAACAATACTTCGAGCCTTTTTGTGCATTGCGCTTGCATCGAGTGCCTTCTTTTGTGGTTGCGGCACAGCGCTTTTTTGATGTTGCCTTTTTTGCTTTCGCTGAACTCGTGCTCTTTTTTGTGCTCTTTGCCTTCTTGCCAGAAGATTTTTTTGCACTGGCCGTGGCTTTGCTCTTTTCTTTTTTATCTTTTTTACTGCTCTTTTTGCTCATGGATGAGCTGTCTTTTTTCTTCTTCGAGCTGCTTTTTTTCTTCTTCGATACCGTCTTCTTTTTCGCTTTCGAGCTTTTTTTCTTCGTACTCGTCGTAGTCTGCTCGCTGCTTTTTTTGGATTTTGACTGTGCTGCCGTTGTCTCAAAACTTATGACCAGGACAGCCATTGCCAGTACTGCTGTGACGATCAATTTGCTCAAGTAACGCATAAAAAAACCTCCTGAATACATAATCGTTGTACAAAACCGGCCAGCGATCGACCGGCTCGTCGTGTTTTGTCGGGAACTACCCTTTGCGGAAAAAGCCACCGAGTTTGCCGATCAGGCCTTGCACGCCACCCGCGTTGTTCAACAAATCTCCGGCGATATCCTTGCTGTTGCCCCCAAACATAGACAGCAGACCGCCCAGGCCTTCCTGCTCGGCGGATTTAGCGAAATAGGATAACACAATCGGCACGACCGCTTGCAGAATACCGCGCGAAGTTCCGTCGTCCACGCCGATTTTGCCAGCCAGACTGGACACGACCGTACTTAAATTTCCACCAAAAAATTGCTCGATAAATGTATCATCATCTTCTGCTCCTCCCTTCCGGGCCAGGCTGGTGATCGTTCCGAGCAAGTCGCTGCTACCGCTATCTCCACCCTGCTGAGACAACCCGTCGATGACAAGCTCCGCAACACCGGGCAGGACTTTATCTACAGCCTCCGAGGATAGTCCGAATTGGGATTGTACTTTTTCTGTTACCTCCGGGCCTATAGCAGGTAACAGTTTCTCAATAAGATCATTCATTACTTTCTCCAGTAGGATAAATTGTGGTGAGATCATACCAGCCAGCCATTGTCACTGGATGCGAACGCGAAATGAAGAGAAACGGAGCGATCAGACTGGCTGGTTCAACTCAATAAGATACAGCTCGCGGCAGTTCTTTAGCCTGCTGAACCCAATTGGCAACAGCATCAGCACTCGGCAGGACGCGAACAAGGCGCTTCTGGCTATTTACGCTTTCCATGGCCTTGCGGAGATTGACAGCGTTGCGCTGTGCCAGTTCCTTCACAGTATCGACACCAGCGGCTTCAAGCAACTCAGCGTACTGGCTGGCAACGCCTTTGATGCGGAACAAATCCGCCATATTGACCCATTTCAGAATCTGCGCTTCCGAGATGCCGGCCTTCTCGGCAATCTCCTTGCGGCCTTTTGGGTCAGCTCCTTTTTTTAGCAGACCAGCAACAGAACGAACACCAGCTTTTTGAAGCTTTTCTGCCATCGCCGGACCAATGCCTTCGATCTTGTCAATACCCATACATATACCTCCGTCTGTAATATTACGACACCATCAAAATGGCTTCTGTGAATTATAGTGTATCACAGAAATGACACAAACCGTGCCACAGGATGCC
>DRLW01000287.1 GCA_011375275.1 Bacteroidota bacterium | reverse complement strand
CCGGAAGCGAACAGCCAGACCGCCGCCGGTACCGGCACTGCCTGCACCTCGGCCACGGTGGCAATCACATTGCCGGAAGCCGAGAAAGTGCCACTCAGGACGCCGCCGGTGTAGGAACCCATGAGGCTGCCGGCGGTGTAGGTCAAATCCGCGGAAAAAGCGCCGCCGCCGAAAGGATCTTCTGTATAAGTCAGATTTGTGAAATCGGCACTCAACAGGGAGCCAATGCTGAGCGTGCCGGCATAATTGCCCGAGCCATCGTTGTAGGAATTCAGCGAAAAACTCTCCAGCAGTGGCGTATTGCTGCCCGCATCGGAAAGATTGTAGGCGGTCAGATCCAGCGCAAAGAATTCAAGTGAATAACCAACCCCGGCGTCTCCATCGTAGACCGTTGCCTCGATGGTCGCGGCACTGGCCAGACCGGTCATCAACATGCAGGCCATGCCCAAAAGCGCCTGCCGGAACAATCCCCGTTTTTTCATTTTCATGACTCCCCCTGCAACATGCAGTATTTGAATATCGTTTTGTTATTTTGCCGTGACCCGGCGCGCCGAAGAGGAAAAACCCAGCGCGGCCAGTCCCAGCCCGAACAGCAGCAGCATTCCCGGTTCGTGAACCCTGGTGACGAAATCGGAACTCAGATTGCCATAGACATCGGCAGTGAAACCACCGGTGTCAATCGAAAACAGGGCTTCGTTCAAAACCCCCGACAGATTCAGTTCCAGCGCAAACAGATCCGCCGGATCCTGAAACTCGTTCATCAGCGAGCCGCTGAAATTGGTGAAATCCCCTGTCATGGATGCCGAAGTTCCGCCCGTAGTGCCGTACATCATCAGGCCGGCGACATCACCCTCAAGCAGGGAAGTCACGCCATCACCATCAATAATGGACAACCAGGCATTGTCGAAGTCCGCCACGGTATAGCCGGCATAGGTGGTGTCGGAAACCCCGAACAAATCGGCCGTGAGCTCGACGACACTGTTTGCCAGAGTCGGCGGTGTCACATCGGTGGAACTCGTGAGCGTTCCGAGGATGATCATTTGCCCCGAGACGGGATCGAAGGAAAATCCGCTATTACCGTCATAGAGCGCATTGAAGGTCAACAACGGGTAAGCCGAAACGCTGGCGGAAATTCCCAGCAGCGCAACAAATAGCAATAACGTCCTTTTTATTTTTATAACCATTTTTCTGTCCTCGCGTATATCCGCAGGTTTTGTATATAGCCTGAAACAGCTCTGTTTTCAGTCTATAAACATACGCGCCACTCAGCCATAAGACTTTGGTCATATGCCGGCCTGCAAGTTGCTATAAACATCCTCAGCAAATATCAAGCCACTTCCATTTATCAACACAAAAACAATAACTTGCAAGCCACCTTAAAGAAAAAACACCCGGGTTGTAAATATTTTCGACAAAAATTGCTTCGCAAAAACCGCGATGTCCATGCAAGCTTATGATTTCACAGTGGATTATCCTGACAACATCGAGCCGGCAGCAAAAAACAAACTGTTGTTTTTTCCGACATGGCAGCAAGGCAAGGATTCATGGAAATGCGCTTTCTGTCCGGGAATAAAATTACGAATTTCAGGCGGGCAAAAAAAACCCACCTGGGAGGTGGGTTCAAAGAGATAGTTACGATATGTCGGGGAGGATAGTGTCACAAACCCGGTGCGACAGAATTGACCTGGATCAAAACTGCTCAATTTCCGGCAACAAGTTTGTCAGTCTCCGATTTGATCAATCCCGATTGAATCCTGGTTCAGTTCAGTCAGCCAAAAACCGGCAACATTCCCGCCGCCGGCAACTCGAAACCGGCATCATACTCGACCCGCACCAGATACAGTCCCGCCGCCGGCGCCGTCATGCCTCCCTGACGCCGATCCCGGCTCTCCAGAACCTCCTTCGCCCAGGCAACCGGTTTCTTGCCCGCGCCAATGCTCATCAGCACGCCGGCGATGTTGCGCACCATGTGGTGCAGGAAGGCATTGGCGCACACATCCAGATAAACGAACTCGCCACTGCGGGTAACCTCAATCCGGTACATCTCGCGCACCGGGGACCTGGCCTGGCAGGCCAGCGCGCGATAAGCGGTAAAATCATGCTCGCCAATCAGGTGCTGCGCCGCCGCATTCATTTTGTCCGTGTCGAGCGGCAGGTACTGACTGACCACCTTGCCGGTCAGCCAGGCCGGGCGGATGGGGCGATTGAGAATCACATAGCGGTAGGCACGCCGGCGCGCCTTGAAGCGGGCATGAAAACTGTCGGGCACGGGTCGCGCCCAGTTCAGACAAATCGTGTCCGGCAGATGGGTGTTGCTGCCACGCACCCAGGAATATTCGCTGCGCTGCGCCGTCGTATCGAAGTGAATTACCTGCTGGGTCGCGTGCACGCCCGTGTCGGTACGCCCGGCGCAGATCACGCGTACCGGATGATCGGCCACTTTCGAAAGGGCGCGTTCCACCGCTTCCTGCACGGTGCTGACGCCTTCCTGGATCTGCCAGCCGCAATAGGGACGGCCATCGTATTCGATACCTGCTGCAATTCTCATGTCTTCGGTTCCGGCGCTGCCTCAACCACGGGCGAGCAGGAACAGCCCGTACAGCAGCAGCGGCGATCCCCACT
>DRLW01000286.1 GCA_011375275.1 Bacteroidota bacterium | reverse complement strand
GATCTATTCCTACAACCCGGGGGCCGAATCGATCGTTTTGACATTTGCGCAACCGCTGCATTTTTAGCCTGAAAGTCAGCAGTAGTGGCAGTTCAGGGGAATGCAAATTCCGGGTGGCATTTCGCGGACAGGACCAAACGTTCGTAGTGCACGATTTATCGTGCGATGAGATTCCGGCACTGCGCTGCGCCTGGCCGGAATGACACATGCCGGTATCCGGGCCGGTCCCGGGTTGCTGAGTTAACTGGATACCCGGGCGGCAGTAAGGAAGAAGAGGCCTGCCACCTCCAGCAGAGCCACGTTCCGGCTCAGCGGCTGGACCCTTCTGCCAGGGGAATGATCATGCCCTGCGTGGCGACATTGTATCCTCGTTTCTCTATCTCCCGTCGTGCCTGTGAGCCGGGCTGCAGCACAGGGTTGGTGTGGTTAAAATGAATAAAAACCACTTTGCTGCGCTGCTCTGGCGCCAGGGTGTCAAAGCGCCGCATGCTTTCGCTGATAAAGGGATGTGGAATCTCACTCATATCCCTGTTCGGCAGCTCCCCGTCCTCGTAAAAAGAGCCATCCAGCAAGGCCACATCGACCGTGCGCAAAACATCCTCGATTTTTTTCTGCCATTTATCCCACTTATCGATATCAGGAATATATAACACACTTTTCCCGCCAGCCTCGATTCGAAAGCCGACGGTTTCGCTGTATTCATCCCGGTGAGGCACCGCCATCGGGGTGATGCTCAGGTGTGGCCGCACATTCAGCGTGCTGTCTGCAGACAGGGGCTTGAGTGAGATGTTGTGCAGCCGCAGCAGCAGTTCCCATGGGCCATTTTGACTCAAAAACTGGCGCATGCGCGGCATGGCAAATACCGGGATATCCCTGGCTCCCATCGCTTCGCGGCCAAAATGCATCAGCCCGGTGTAGTGTCCGATATGCGCGTGGGTGAGAAAAACGCCGCCAAAGGTCATTTCCGGCGCCATCTTCCGGAGCTCGTGCAACTGTGTGCGGATATCCGGTGTGGCATCGATGAGCCAGTATTGCCGGGAAACCGGGTCCACGAGCCCGAGGGCGGCAACAGAACGACGGCGATCTCTGTCTGCCCAGGCCGGGCGACAGCAGGCCTTCGCGCAGGCAATCTGCGGATAACCCGCGTCCTGCGCTACGCCGAGCACGACGATATAGGGTGTGTTATCTGGTTGTGCTGTTGCTGTCGTGCAGAAAAGAACCAGGAGAGAAAAGAGACCGGTACAAATTTTTCGAGTTGTTTTTAGTTGCATAGTTGCTCCGCTTCGTTTTTATTGCACGAAGTAAATCCGCAGAAATCGAATTGCAACCGATAGCGCACAAACGAGGATTGTTGAAATGAAAAAAGCAGGGCCTGTCGCCATACTGTTGCTGCTCGCAGCCCGGGTATTGGCACAAAATCCCCCGACGACACGTGAGATGAACCTGATCTGCTGGCAGGAATTTCAGGAGATTGTTCCGAAAAACATCGAGACCGTACTGCTGCCTGTAGGAACGCTGGAGCCACACGGCGTTCTGCCAAACGGCTCGGACAACCTGGCGCCTGAGGCCATGGCACGCGAGCTGGCTCCGCGTCTGAACGCGCTGATTGCACCAACGCTGAACTATGGTGTGACCGGCAGCATGCAGGCTTTTCCGGGTGCTTTTGCCATCAGCGAAGAGGCCTACGAGCTGTTCATCCGTGATATTTTGCGCGGTCTGGCAGGAAATGGCTTCAAAAACATCGTCATACTCAATGGCCATGGCGGCCCGCAGACAGCAATTCTGAAGCGCGTCTCCGCATCGGTTTCACCGCAACAGAAGGTACGCATTTTGGTCATCAACTGGTGGTCGCTCGCCTCTGAAGAAACCTTTGAGGTCTTCGGCGAAAACGGGGGACATGCAGGTATTAATGAGACAGCATATATTCAGCATATCGTACCTGAGCACGTGCATAAGGAGCGCTACTCCAAAGAGATGACCACACCCTATCCTGCCGGCACGAGCTGGTCAGCAGAACCTTTTCCATCTTCCATAGGCCTGTATGAGCCGGGGCAGGGGTTTCCAACCTTTGATGCCGCAAAAGCCGATGAATACTTTGCCAAAGTGAATGCAAAAGTGGAAACCCTCATTCGGGATGTCATCCGCAAATGGGATCTGGCTGGCTTGTATCGATGAGAAATTGTTCCGGCAAAGCCCAGATTGCCGGAAAACACATCTCGTCATACCGCTCCTGCGGCAGTACACAAGCGAAACGAGATACCGCCCACGCCGAAAGTGCGCAGCCGTATCGCGGGAATCCCGGCACGCGGCTTTGCTTTGGCTGTAATGACGGGTATTGATATCTGCGTCAGGGCTGGTCAGCTGTGCTCAACAGGCGATAGGGCAGGAGAGAAACAGAGAAATTTTGACAACAGAACGAGACTATCTCACCTCAAGAGGAAACTTCATGAAAAGCAAAAAAATCTTTTTCGCTGGTTTGTTCGTGCTGGTTCTGGCCGGGTGCAGCAGCACCAGCGTGCGCCTGCCCGTAACGCACCCTGCGGAAATCAACCTCAAGGGCTTTGCCAAAATCGCTATCGGCGAAATTACGGGGCGCGGCAGCGCTGATTTGAGTGAGGAGCTGACCCAGGCCCTGTTTGAATCCGGCCGTTTCGAGGTACTCAATCGCCAGAATCTCGATCGTATTCTGGCCGAGCACAGTCTGGCGCTTTCCGGTGTCATCGATGAGGAGCAGGCTGCTGAGCTGGGGAAATTTCTCGGCGCTGCAGCGTTGATTTTTGGGCGCGTCAGCGAGCACGGGTACAAAGAGGAGCTGACGCATGCTGATTATACTGACAAGAAAACCGGCAAGAAAACGCGTACCTACACCCGTTCCGGCAGAGCCAGAGTCAGCGCCACTCTGCAGGTCGTTGATTTGACGACAGGCAAAATTCTCGCTATCAAAAAGTTCACCAAAGTTCAAACAGCACGAACTTCGGCTGACGGTGAGCGGCCGGTAAAAATAGACCCCAAACCGTTGCTGGCAAAATGTCGTTCTGGAATCATCCGCGATTTCATGAAAAAAATCGCTCCATACACCGAGTATGTCTCAGTTTCATTTGAAACAGACAAGTCCATGCCCGAGCTGGAGCGCGGATACAACATGGCAAAAGTAGGCAGTTGGGACCGTGCTATCCAACTATTCACACAGGCCGCGAAGCGCAATCGCAGCAACCCTGCCGTGCACAAAGCCTGGTATAATCTCGGAATGGCCTATCTGTACACAGATCGTTTCGATCGTGCGCGCAAGGCCTTGCTGAAAGCCTATGAAATCAAACCGGAGGGGAAATACGAGCGTGCACTGAAGCAGGTCGAAGTGCGACGGGACGAGCAGCGCCGCCTGCAGGAGCAACTGTAACGCCGGACGGGGTCGGCAGGCTTTCGCCCATCTGCCGCAAAGGGGAATTGACAGTTCTGGTCTGCACCCTGCCGAGCCACCCTGACAATATTGGCGACTTTCAAACATGATTGAACCTTCAGAACCTTGCGAAGGCTCCTAGCCTTCGCAAGGTTTAGGCCCGTCGTGTCTGTACCATACCCAAAGTCTGGTTATTCACTTAATTCTGCACCGTTACACCATTTCAACCAG
>DRLW01000285.1 GCA_011375275.1 Bacteroidota bacterium | reverse complement strand
GTATTTTTTGCGATTCGTGCCTGCGCCGGACTAGAGCGTATCTGCCGGCGGTGTTGAGCTGAAAAATTCACAGCTCAGCATGAGAGGCTGCAACCTCACCTGAGCGATCGATTATTTGAACAAAAAGCAGCAGGCAAAGCTCACAGCTTTGGGCTGAAGCCGGGTTGCGTTACGAAGCGACGTCCTCTAAAATAATAACATTATCGTGCACCCCAAAAGAATGTATTGTTCGGGGACTGATCGTTCAGATCAGGTGCAAACTAAAATATTGCTTTGTCCCCGGGCCTTCACTGATTATCATCTGGCCAAATACCGCAGGGCAGTGTACCACGACAGCGAGAATAACGCAGTTTTTCGGCTCTGCCGCCATCCCGTGCACGAAGCATTATTTCATGAAAAATACGGATGAACAGCGCAGCCGGGGCATAGTACTCACATGACGAAGAAGATCAGACACCTGCTCGAGTATGCCGGCGTTCGTTTGCTGACAGCGGTTGTTACGGCTGTCCCCCTGACCGCGGCCAGAGGCCTCGGCCGCGCTCTTGGCTGGCTGACGTTTACGGCTGTGCGCATCCGCCGCGATGTGACGCTTGAAAATCTGCGCCACGCTTTTCCTGAAAAGGATGAGCGTGAAATTAAGGCAGTCGCGCTGGCGACGTACAAGCAGTTCGGGATGATGATGGTCGAATACCTGCGCATGCCGAAAATCCGCCCGCAGGATATCTTCAGCCTGCTGCATGTTGCAGATGACAGCCCGCTCAGGCAGGCGCACGCGGCCGGCAAGGGCGCGATTTTGCTCACAGCGCACTTCGGCAACTGGGAATATCTCGGCATACACGTGACCGCTTCCGGCTATCCGACGACCTATCTTTTTCAGGAACAGAGCAACCCGCTGGTCGATGCGTTGATCCGCGATTATCGCGTCGGCATCGGGATGGATGTTGTGCCGCGCGGCATGGCAGTGCGCTCCACCTTGCGCGCACTGCAGAAGGGGCGCTTCGTCGCCTTTGTCGCTGATCAGGATGCTGGCAGAAATGGTATTTTTATCGATTTCCTCGGCCGGCCCGCATCAACGCCGACAGGGCCGGCCCGCTTTGCCATCAAGGCCGGGGCGCCCGTGGTTTTCTGCCTGTGTTATCGCGATGAGGGCGGTGATTTGCACGGCTATTATGAAACGCTGTACGATCCGGCAACAGCCGGGGCAGCCTCGCCGGATGAAACCGTGCGCACGATTCTGACCCTGTACAACCGTACCCTGGAGAAATGGATTCGGGACTATCCCGATCACTGGTTCTGGATGCACAAACGATGGAAGACGCGGCCGCAGTGACAGCGTTTGCCCCTGAAAACACCGAAATGGTTCGCAGAATCCTGATCATCCAGACAGCGTTTATCGGAGATGCCATTCTCGTCGAACCACTCATCCGCGCTGCCGGGGACTATTTCCCGCAGGCGGCGATAGACGTGCTGGTCATTCCGGCGGCGGCCGGGCTGTTTTCTCATCATCCGCGCTTAGATCAGGTCATTTCATACGATAAACGTGGCAAGGAACGGGGTCTCGCGGGGTTTCTGGATTTGCTGGCACGCTTGCGCAAACGGCGGTATGACCTTGCGCTGGTTCCGCACCGCAGCCTGCGCAGCGCTCTGCTGGCATGGCTGAGCCGCATCCCGATACGGGTCGGGTTCGATACAAGCGCCGGCTCTTTTTTGCTCACGCACCGAAAGATGTATCTCCGGCCGCAGCACGAAATTTTGCGCAATGTATCATTGCTGGATGTGTTTGGCTGCGAAGTACGCTTTTCCCGGCCGCAACTGTTCCTGCAGCCTGAGGAGCGCAAAAAAGCCCGGGAACTTATGCCGGACGCGCACAAGGTGATCGCGCTCGCCCCCGGTTCTGTCTGGGCGACGAAGCGCTGGCCGGTTGAGTCGTTCGTGCGTTTGCAGGAGAAAATTCTTTCCGACCCGCAGCTCGGGGTCGTGCTGATCGGCGGCGCAGAGGACAGCCCTCTGTGCCGGCAAATCGCCGGGGCCGGGCATGAGCGGGTTGTCGATCTCTGCGGGCAACTGAGCCTGCGGGAATCGTGCGCCGTGCTGGAGCGCTGTGCCGCGCTGGTCACCAATGACAGCGCGCCGACCCATCTCGGGCTGGCAGCGGGAACCCGGGTGCTGACCATATTCGGCGCAACTGTGCCGGAATTCGGCTTTTATCCGTACGGTGAAAAAAATCGCAGCATCGAACCCCCGCGCGAGCTGGACTGCCGGCCGTGCGGCATCCACGGCGGCAGGTCATGCCCGATTAAAACGTTCGAATGCATGCGCTCCATCACCCCGGAATATGTTTGGAGAGAACTGATGCAGGTTATCGCACAGGACTGAACATGGCATACCACATGACGATTGTCGATGTATCGCCTGCTGAGCTGTCGGAGCATGCAGACCGGGCAGCGCAGGTTATGCGGCAGGGTGGAATTTTGATCGGCCCGACGGATACGCTGTACGGTATCATGGTTGTGGCGACGGATGAGCGGGCGTACCAGCGTATTTTTGAGCTCAAGGGCCGTGTGCCATCCCAGCCGCTGCCACTGATAGCGGCTGATTTTGACCAGGTCGCTGTGTTTTGCGACATGCCGGAAGCAGCGGTAACATTGGCGCGCCATTTCTGGCCCGGGCCGTTGACACTGGTTTTGCCGGCAAAGAAAAAAGCACCGCAGTGGTGCCAGGCCGCGGATGGTACCCTGGCCATACGTGTGCCGGATCACCTGTTCTGCCGCGAGCTGTCTGCGGCTGCCGGCGCGCCTTTGACGGCAACGAGTGCCAATCTTTCCGGCCAGCCACCGGCACGGTCGCTCTCTCAGGTGTCTGCCCGCTTGAAAGCCGGAGCAGACCTGCTCGTCGATGGCGGTGAGGCTGCGCACTCCCGCCCCTCGACCATCCTGCGCATTTCAGGAGACCGCGTACAGATGCTCAGGGAGGGCGCTGTGGCTGAAGAAAAGCTCTGTAATTTATTGGGAGAATCTGCTCTTGAGCGAGGATGAAAAAAAGTTTGTGGTTTTGTTCGTCTGCAGCGGCAATTCCTGCCGCAGCCCCATGGCCGAGGGGTTGTTTCGTGAAAAGTTGCCGCAGGAAATGCGCGATCGCGTGCTCGTTCGCTCGGCAGGCACCCTTGGCCTGACCGGCCAGCCGGCCTCGGAAAATGCCGTTATCGTGGCGCGCGAGCATGGAGCAGATATTTCCGGGCACCGTTCAAGGGCCGTGACCAGCGAGGTCATCGCCGGGGCGGATATTATTTTTACCATGGCCCGCCACCATCGTGATTATATCACGGCCAACTACCCGGCCTGGCGCGATAATGTTTATGTGTTGCGTGACTTTGCCCGCAAAAACAAGTTCGACGATCCGGATATTTTTGATCCTATCGGCAGGGATATCGAGCGCTATCGTGCCTGCTGCGCGATCATCGCCGAGGAGATCGAGCGTGTCATGCCCTGGCTTTTTGAACTCATCGATAGAAAATTCCGTGAAGACTGATTCGACGCCCGAAAAAATTGTGCTGTTGCGCACCGATCGCCTTGGTGATACCATCCTCAGCCTGCCGGTTGCCACTGCTCTCAAAGCCGCATTTCCTCACAGCCGCATCACGTTCCTGGCCCGGGACTATACCGCTCCCCTCATCGCCGCCAGCCCAGCGGTTGATGAGGTCGTCTCGCTGGATGCCTTTGGCGGCGACAACCCGGCGCTTGTGCGCTGGCTGAAGGAGCAGCACTTTGATGCGGCTGTGCACCTGTTCCCGAGACCGGAACTCGCATGGGCCACCTGGCGCGCCGGAATCCCCCTCCGCATCGGGACGGGCTACCGGTACTACTCTTTACTCTTCAACCGCCGGCAGTATGACCACCGCAAGCAGGGGCGGTATCACGAAGCGGAACTCAACCTGCGCCTGTTGCAGCAGCTCGGCATCACCGATGCGCAAGTGCGGTTTGACCTGGCGGTGAATCACGGTATGCAGGAAAAAATTGATAATCTGTTAAAAGATCACGGCCTGGATTTGCGCGTGCCGATGATCATCATACATCCCGGCAGTGGCGGGTCTTCCCGCGATTGGCCGGCCGAACACTTCGCCGCCCTTGCCCGAGAGATTACCGCGAACCTTTCCGTTCAACTGATCGTGACCGGCACCGAAAAAGAGAAGTCTGTGGCCCGCGATATCTGTGCAGCCGCGGGAATGAAACCGATCTCCCTCGCCGGCCGTTTAACGGTGGACGAATTGATGGCTGTGATCAATCGGGCGGCTCTTTTCATCGCCAACAGCACCGGGCCGCTGCATCTGGCCGTTGCGCTGAACAAACAGGTACTGGCTTTTTATCCGCCGATTCAGGCGTGCAGACCGGAACGCTGGGGGCCCTATGGCCGCCGGCAGGATGTGCTGATGTCCCAGGAAGAAGAGTGCACCCTTTGCCGGGGGCAGTCTGGAGGAACCTGTGCCTGTATGCAGCGCATTACACCAGAGCAGGCTTTTGCGCGCGTGCGCCGGGCGCTCAGCCAGCCGGAAAACTGAGCGGAGATAAATCGAAAGTTTTTCGGTTTCGGGCTTCCCCTGCACCAAACAAAATTCTGTGAATAAAGCGGGGCAAGCCGCTTAAAAAATGGATTAACCTCATGACCCGTCTGGCTATCCATTTAACTCAGCAATGTTACATTTTACTGACAGGCCGCCGGAGCACAGCCCGTGCCTGCATCAGAACTGTCATTCCGGTTTCCCCGCAGGGGAAGACCGGAATCTCCCTGACGCAGGCACGGGCCAGAAAAGATGAGATTCCGGCACGGCGCTTTGCCTGGCCGGAATGACAGATGATGGTATCCGGGCCTGGCCCGGTTTGCTGAGTAAACTGGATACCCGGACATGACCCGCAATCCGGTGCGGGGCGCTCATTACCCCAACCGGACAGGAAGGATTCTCATGTCAGGCAGACTTCAGATGATCATTCTCGCACTTCTTCTCTCAGCCGGCATTGCATCGCCGCCCCTCACCGCCCGGCAGGCGGAACCGGACAGC
>DRLW01000284.1 GCA_011375275.1 Bacteroidota bacterium | reverse complement strand
CGCGCACGTGGCGCTGTTTTTATAAAAAGGCTGTAGGTTTTTAGGTGTTTAGGTGTCTAGTACCTGAAAAGTCAATTCTTGCAATTTTTTGGCAAGACTTCCAAAATCGAAATTTAGAACCGCTAATGAACGCAAATGATTTCAGAATTCCATTCGCGCTATTTCGCGACTATTGGCGATCCCTGTTTGGTTCCGGATTGTCCAGGTTTAGGCGTTTAGGTGACAACTTCAGGACATCGTTTACACAATTTATAGCACGACATCGTTAACACTTTAAGGGTCAAAATTTTGCACAACATCGTTTACATTTTTTAGAAAAGAGTCCATTTTTCCTATTTAACTTTGGAGGAAAAATGGACGAGAGTACCCTTCGGAAAAAAGCAATTGAGATGTATTTACAAAGCAAAAGCCCGTCTTTAATTTGTCAAGAATTAGGCAAAAGCCGTCCCTGGTTTTATAAATGGCTCAAACGTTATCAAGCCGATCCAGCAGGACAATGGTTTGTCGAAGAGTCCAGACGGCCGCACACGATTCACTCGAAAATATCGCCTGAAATGGCAGAGCTTGTTGTCAATACGCGCAAGCAGCTCGAAAAAACACCCTATGCCCAGATTGGCGCAGTGAGCATCCAATGGGAAATCAAAAAGCTCGGCCTTGAGCCGCCTCCGGTTTGGACGATCGACCGCCTGTTGAAAAAGCGTGATCTGGCCAAGCCAAAGAAGAAAGAGCGCAAGCGAACCAATGAATATCCAGGTACAGGTTATCCCAATGTCCAGCAAATGGATTTGGTCGGTCCGAGATATATCAAAGATTTTGGTCGCTTCTATTCGTTGAACATTATCGATATCGATACCCATTGTGCGCAGATCAACCCGATTGCAAGCAAAGCCGCCGATGGGATCGTCGCCGCTGTGATTCGTTTTTGGCAACATTATGGTATCCCGGATTATCTGCAGATGGACAACGAGCTCTCTTTTCGGGGCAGTAACCGCCATCCGCATAGCTTTGGCAAATTGATCCGTTTCTGTTTTTCGCACGGCGTGTGCCCGATCTTCATCCCCCTGGCCGAGCCGTGGCGAAATGGTGTAATCGAGCGCTTCAACGACACGTTTGAGAAAAAATTCTATCGCAGCCAGTTTTTCAAGGATCTGGACGACATGCGCAAAAAGGCGCCGGATTTCGAAGCCTTTCACAACACTTATCACCGTTACTCAGCGCATAACAATCGCACGCCAAAAGAGATGTTTCGGGCGAATAAGCCGATTGCCTTCCTGGCGCAAGATTATGAACTGCCCGAACGGCTGCCTCTCGAAGAGGGCGAGATCATTCTGTTCCGATTCATCAGAAGCAACCGAAAACTGGACATCTTCGGTGAATCCTTTACGGTGGATAAAAATCTCGTTTACAGTTACGTGAAAGCGTTGATCAATGTCGAAGCCCAGGCGCTCAAAATCTACCAGGACGAAAAACTGATACAGGAATTTTACTATCCGATGCCGGTGGATTGGTAATCGGTTGTAAACGATGTCCCGCTATTTTTGAGCCTTAAAGCGTGCCGCCGCCCCATGGGGCGGTCTGGCGTGTGTAAGCGATGTCGTGCTAGAGATCGCGCCTTAGACTGTTAACGATGTCGTGCTAAGGTTAAGAGCCTTAAAAAGTGTTAACGATGTCATGCTATGTATCACCTAATCCCCTACCGCCTAAAAACCTACAGCCTAAACCCCTACCCCCCTAATCCTCCCCGCCACCACATCCAGCTCCTCATACCCGATCGTCAACGGCGGCAGCAGGCGGATGACCGTGGCGCCGGCGGGCAGGGCCAGGACGCCTTGTTCCAGCAGGGCGAGGATGTACGGCTTCGATTTTTCCTTCAGCTCGATGCCGATCATCAGGCCGAGATGGCGGATTTCGCGCACGCGCTTGAGCTCGAGTTGCCGCAGCTTGCTGACGAGATAGTCGCCTTTTTCCCGCGCCTGCTCAGCGAGATTTTCCTGCTGCATGAATTCGATGGCTGCAATGGCGGCGGCGCAGGCCAGTGGATTGCCGCCAAAGGTGGTGCCATGGCGGCCAACCGGCACCTCGATGCCCTCGGCGCAGAGCACGGCGCCCATGGGCACGCCCCCGGCCATGGCTTTGGCCAGGCAGAGCATGTCCGGCTGCAGGTCGAAATGCTCGCAGGCAAACATCTCGCCCGTGCGGCAGAAGCCGGTCTGCACCTCGTCGATGATCAGCAGCACGCCGCGCTCTGTGCACAGCTCGCGCACCTGCTCGAAATATTCGCGCTGGCCGATATTGACCCCGCCCTCGCCCTGCACCACTTCCAGCAGCACCGCGGCGGTGTCGTCGCTGATTTTCTCCTGCAATTTTTCAAAATTATTGAACGGCACGAAATGAAATCCCGGCACCAGCGGCTGAAACTCCTTGCGATACTTCGGATTGAAGGTCGCGCTCAGCGCACCCATGGTGCGGCCGTGAAAGCCGCGCATAGCGCAGACGAACTCGGTTTTGCCGGTGGTAAAGCGCGCGAACTTCAGCGCTGCCTCGATACTCTCCGCGCCGGAATTGCACAGAAAGGCGCGGTTGAGATTGCCCGGCGCAATGGCCGCCAGCTTCTCCAGCAACTCTGCGCGCCGGTCGTTGTAAAAAATGCCGGGACAGGAGATGAGCGTGCGCGCCTGCTCGCTGATCGCCTCGGCAATGCGCGCATTGGCATGCCCGATGCTGGCGACCCCGTGCCCGGCCACGCAGTCGATATACTCGCGGCCATCAGCATCCCAGACGCGGGCGTTTTCGCCGCGCACCAGCACGATATCCCGCTTGGGAAAAACATCGAACGCGTAGCGTTTTTCCAGTTCCATGAAATCTCTCATGCGATCACCGTTCCTTTGCCGGCCAGGGCCTGCTGCAGCGGGTGCTCCACCCGCCCGTCGCTGATGATCACCTGCCCGGCACCATCGGCGAACAGCTTGCGCAGGGCCAGCATTTTGCGCTTCATGCGGCCTTCCACCTGGGCCTCGCGCGCCTCGAGCTCCTGTGGTGTGATGCGCGCCACCAGCGAATCCGGATCGCCGGCGTCGTCGAGAAAGCCCGGCGCTTCGATGAACTGAATGATTTTATCCGCGTGCAGGCTTTTTTGCAGCACGTTGAGGATGTCGTCGTTTTCCGAATTGATGGCCACGTTGTTTTCATCTAAAATTGGCACGCAGAGCACCGGCACATAGCCATTCTGCAGCAGCAACTGCAACAGCGCTGTGTTCACCGATTCCGGCTTGCCGGAAAAATCGCGGATGATGCGGCGCTTGCCGTTTTCCTCGACGCGGATGCCGCGATTGCGCCGGCCGCGGATCATCCGGCCGTCCAGCCCGGACAGGCCGATGGCGTTGATGCCGTGCTGCTGGCACAGCTCGACGATGCGCTTGTTTTTCAAACCGGCATAGGCCATCATCATGATGTCCAGCGCGGTTGCATCGGAAAAAACGCTGCTGTAGCCGGAAATCGAGGTGATGACTTTTTTCGGCTTGCCGAGCTGTTCCGCCAGCTCATCGCGCAGGGCGTTGGCGCCGTGCAGCAGCACAAAGGAATCGCTCAGCCCGGCCAGGTCAGCGATGATGCCCTCGATGTTGATGCTGCGGCCGCCCCCGATTTTGATCAGAATCATGGAAACACCTGTATGGTTTGATTGGCGATCGGCTGCCAGCCCTGCTCACCCGGGTAAGCCTCCGAGCAGATGATCAGCCGGCCGTCGCCGGTTTTTGTGTGCATGGTGAAATAGTCCGGGTCTTCACTGAACTGAGAGGCGAGGTACACGCGCTGCTTGTCCGCGATGATGATGTTCATGGCGCGAACGTAGCGGCTTT
>DRLW01000283.1 GCA_011375275.1 Bacteroidota bacterium | reverse complement strand
GAATTCTGAAATCATTAGCGGTTCTAAATTTCGATTTTTGAAGTCTTGCTAAAAATTGCAAGAATTGACTTTTCAGGTGCTAAACACCTAAAAACCTACAGCCTTTTTATAAAAACAGCGCCGCGTGCGCGGAGGGAAATCATGAGTGGAAAAGTACGGGAAGTGGTGATCGCCGGGGCCAACAGGACGCCGGTGGGGGCGTTCAACGGCAGTCTGGCGGCACTGGCAGCGACCGATCTCGGTGCGCTGGTGGTGAAGGAAGCGGTCAAACGAGCCGGCATCAAGCCGGAGGATGTGGATGAGGTGATCATGGGCTGTGTGCTGCCCGCGGGTTTGGGGCAGGCGCCGGCACGCCAGGCTGCGATCAAGGGCGGGCTGCCGAATCACGTCACCTGCATGACCATCAACAAAGTCTGCGGCTCCGGCCTGAAATCGGTGATGCTCGCTGCGCAGGCGGTCATGCTCGGCGATGCGGATATCGTCATCGCCGGCGGCATGGAGAGCATGAGCAACGCGCCGTATCTGCTGAAAAAGGCGCGCAACGGCTATCGCCTCGGTCACGGCGAGCTGCTCGACTCGATGATTCTCGACGGCCTCTGGGATGTGTACAACGATTTTCACATGGGCAACGCGGCAGAGCTGTGCGCGCGCGAGTGCCATATTCCCCGCGAAGTGCAGGACGATTTTGCCGAGGCCAGCTACCGCAAAGCGCAGGCGGCGTGGGAAAAAGGCCTGTTCGACGCGGAAATCACGCCGGTGAGCATTCCGCAGCGCAAGGGCGACCCGGTCATCGTCAAAACCGACGACGAGCCGGCGCGGGCGAATTTCGAAAAAATGCGCTCCCTGCGTCCGGCGTTTGACCGCGAGGGCACGGTAACAGCAGCGAACGCCTCGAAAATCAACGACGGTGCTGCGGCAATGGTCGTGATGGCAAAAGAGGTGGCGGACAAGCTCGGTGTCACAGCGCAGGCGCGCATCGTGGCGCAGGCGAGCGCGGCAAAAGCGCCGGAGTGGTTCACCACAGCGCCGGTTGATGCCATGCAGCGCAACGCGGAAAAAGCCGGCCTGTCTCTGGAAGAGATCGATCTCTTTGAAATCAACGAAGCCTTTTCCGTGGTGACCCTGGCTGCGCAGGACAAGCTCGGCATCCCGGCGGAAAAAGTCAACGTCAACGGTGGCGCGGTTGCCATCGGCCACCCGATCGGCGCCAGCGGCGCGCGCATTCTCACCACGCTGCTGTACGCCCTCGAGCAGCGGCAGAAACGCTACGGGCTGGCCACGTTGTGCATCGGCGGCGGGGAAGCCTCCAGCCTGATCGTCGAGCGGATGTGAGGCGCAGAATATGCTTTATGATGATGAATTGATGAACACAGAATTTGAGGACAGCAGGACATGACAATCAAAAAAGCAGGAGTGATCGGCGCGGGCACGATGGGCAACGGCATCGCGCATGTTTTTGCCCAGAACGGCATCGCTGTGTCGCTGGTGGATGTGGATGAGAACGCACTGCAGCGGGCGCTGAAGACGATCGAAAAAAACCTGCAGCGCCAGGCGAAAAAAGGGGTGATCGCGGAGAGTGAAATCAGCGCTGTGCTCGGCAGGATCAGCACAGGCACGGATCTGCAGGTTTTTTCTGAAGCTGATTTCGTTATCGAGGCGGCCTCGGAGAACATGCAGATCAAGCTGGATCTGTTCCGGAAACTGGACGAGATCGTGCCGGCGGACAGAATTCTCGCCAGCAACACCTCATCGATTTCGATCACCGAGATTGCGGCCGTGACCCGCCGGCCGGAGCAGGTTGTGGGCATGCATTTTTTTAATCCCGTGCCGGTGATGAAGCTGGTTGAAGTGATCCGCGGGCTGGCAACTTCGGATGCGACCTACGAGACCGTGCGGCAGTTGAGCGAAGAGCTGGGCAAAACCCCGGTCGAGGTCAACGATTATCCCGGTTTTGTCTCCAACCGCGTGCTGATGCCGATGATCAACGAGGCGGTTTTCTGCGTCATGGAAGGCGTGGCCACGCCTGAAGCAGTGGATCAGGTGATGAAACTCGGCATGGCGCACCCCATGGGGCCGCTGGCGCTGGCTGATTTGATCGGGCTGGATGTGTGTCTGAACATCATGACCGTGTTGCACGAGCAACTCGGTGACGACAAATACCGGCCCTGTCCCTTGTTGCGCAAAATGGTGGCCGCGGGCCGTCTCGGCCGGAAATCCGGTCAGGGATTTTACAGTTACGAAAATTGATTAATCACGACAAGAACGTGAGGATAGAATGGATTTTTCTTATACTGAAGAACAAATGATGCTGCGCCAGACCGTGCGCGAGTTTGCCGAGAACGAGCTGGCAAAAGATGCCGCGGAGCGTGACGAGCAGGAGCGTTTTCCCAAAGAGCATGTCCAAAAAATGGGCGAGCTGGGTTTTCTCGGCATCCAGGTGCAGCCCGAGTACGGCGGCGGTGGCATGGACACCATCGCCTATTCCTTGCTGATCGAAGAGCTCAGCCGTGTCGATGCCTCAGCCGGGGTGATCGCTTCGGTGAACAATTCGCTGGTCTGCTACGGGCTGGAGAAGTTCGGCTCCGAGGAGCAGAAGCAGAAGTATCTCGTGCCGCTGGCCAGCGGTAAGAAACTCGGCGCTTTCTGCCTGTCCGAGCCCTCCACCGGATCGGACGCGTCCTCGCTGCAGACGACGATCGTGCGGGAGGGCGATGAGTACGTCATCAACGGCGCGAAAAATTTTATCACCAACGGAACGCAGGCGGATGTGTACATCGTTTTTGCCACTGAGGACAAAAGCGCCGGGCACAAAGGCGTGCGCTGTGTCATCGTCGAGCGCGACACGCCGGGATTCGAGATCGGCAAAAAGGAGAAAAAGCTCGGCATCCGCAGCTCGGATACCTGCTCTCTGCTGTTCGACGACTGCCGCGTGCCGGTGGGCAACCTCGTCGGTGAGCCGCAGCACGGCTTTCGCATCGCCCTGAGCGTGCTGGACAAAGGCCGTATCGGCATCGCCTCGCAGGCGCTGGGGATTGCGGTCGGCGCTTTCGATGCTGCGGTGAGCTATGCGAAAGAACGCGAGCAGTTCGGCCGGCCCATCGCCAAATTTCAGGCGATCCAGTTCATGCTGGCGGAGATGGACCTGCGCATTCAGGCCACGCGCCTGCTGATTTACGAAGCCGCCAGCCGCAAAGACGCCGGGCTGGATTTCTCCATCCATT
>DRLW01000282.1 GCA_011375275.1 Bacteroidota bacterium | reverse complement strand
CATGCCCTGGGCACTGCCGACGCGATTCGGAAAAATCTGCGTCCCCTCCGGGATCATAGCCTGCCCTTTGTTGCTGTCCACGAACTCTAATCCCCTGCTGGCAAAAGCCTGCCGGAGTTTTTCGAGCAGGTGCTCATCGAGGACCAGCTTACGCCTGAAATAATCTGCCACCACTGCTTTGGTGATGTCATCATGCGTCGGGCCCAGCCCGCCGGTCATCAGCACGATATCTGCAGACTGCATGGCCTCGTGCAGAGCCGTTCGGATGGCGCCCGGCTCATCGCCGATCGTCATTACAGAAACGACCGGGATGCCGATTTCCGACATTTTCCGGCCTAACCATGCGGCATTGGTGTTGACGGTCTGCCCGATCAGCAACTCATCACCGATGGATATGATTCTGGCTTTCAACATGGTGTAACCCGGCTGGCCCATCACCGCAACGCGAGCAGCAGGTGCAGGGCGATATTCGCATAAATTCCCGCAACAACGTCATCGAGCATGATACCCACTCCCCCGGAAAAGCGGTGCAGCGGCGTACCTGGTTTGAGCAACACCGTGCCGGCATCTTCAGCCTGCCGCGCAGGAGGTGGTTTGATGATATCGAACAGCCGAAACAGAAAAAAAGCGATGATGATATTCTGCGGACTGTATGGCACAAAAGCCACGCTGATAAACATCCCGGCAATTTCATCGATGACGATCTGGGAAGCATCGGTTTTATTAAAATGGCGCTCTGCCTCGGCTGAAGCCCAGATTCCCACAATGATGATCAACACAGTAATGACGAGAAAAGATAAAGAAGAGAATTCCGGGACAAAATACAAAATACACGCAGCAAGCAGGCTGCCGGCCGTCCCCGGGGCAACAGGGGAAAACCCTGTGAAGACTCCGGTGGCGAGAAACAAAGCTGTTTTTTTCATATAGACAGGAACAGGGTAATCACGGATAACAGAAAACGCCACATGGAAGAGAGCATGCCCTTGAAGTGCTGGCGGTTCTCCATCAGGTAGTGCACGCCGCTGGTAGCAGTGATGATCGTCACAAAATACATCAGTTTATCGACCACGTGGAAGGATTCCAGCCTCTGGAACCAGTTGGAGGACTCCGCAGCCAGCATCATTTTATGTTTGACGATCAGATACAGCAGGATGAAATAAATCGATGCCATCTGGCTGGCGGTTTTCCACTTGGCGAACGAGCTGGTCACGACGGGCTTCTGACTGCGTACAGCATAGATGCGCAGAGCAGTAATGACGACATCCCGGGCAGCGATGATGATGACCATCCAGAGTTCGACCTGCCCGATGACCCAGAACGCGATAAAGGTTGATAGTACGAGAACTTTGTCAGCAAGCGGGTCGAGGAACTTACCCCATGCACTGACAGAGCCGAGCTTGCGTGCGAAGTATCCGTCGTACCAGTCGGTCAGCGAGGCGACAAAAAAGATCCCGAACGCCAAAATACGATAATTCAACGATTCCACGAAGAGCGTCGCGACAAAAACCGGTGTTAACAGGATTCGCAAAATCGTGAGTTGGTTCGGGAAAGTCATGATTGCCCTTTTGTTGACGCGACCGGATGCGTCACAGTTCTGTTCGATTGGAAAGTGCACGAGCCAGGGTTACTTCATCGGTGTATTCAAGGTCTCCACCGACAGGAACACCTCTGGCGATTCTCGTCGTTTTGATGCCGAGATCTCTGGTCAGCTTGCTGATGTAGAGTGCTGTTGCCTCGCCTTCAGCGCTGGCATTTGTAGCCAATATAAGCTCATCGACGTCATCTTGCAATCTTTTTATGAGTTCGCGGATGCGCAAATTATCCGGGCCGATACCCTCCAGAGGAGAGAGGGCTCCGCCGAGGACATGGTATAAACCATGATATTCGCCGGTCCGTTCGATGGCCAGGACGTCGTTCGGCTCCTCGACAACACAGATGATGTGGCGATCCCGCTTCGGATGCTCACAAATGGCGCATGGCGTCTGCTCGGTGATATTGAAACAGACCGGACAATAGCGCACGCGCTCCGTGAGGGCGACAAGGGCAGCGGCGAGAGACTTAACACTTTCTCCCTCTTGCTTGAGAAGAAAAAAAACAAGCCGTTGCGCGGTTTTTTTACCGATCCCGGGAAGTTTGGACAACTCCTCTACTGCGATATTGACAACATCCGAAGTGAAATCCATACACTCACATTCCGAAAGGATTGAGACCGCCCGGCAGGCCGGAGAGCAAACCACCCGTCACTTTTGACATTTCTTCGGCTGCGAGGTTTTTTGCGTTTTCAGCGGCCTGGTTTACCGCCGCAACGATCAGGTCTTCCAGCATCTCGACATCATCTTTATCCACGACTTCCGGCTCTATGCGGATACGTATCAGCGCGCCCTGGCCATTGGCCACAGCCGTCACCATACCACCGCCTGCACTGCCCTCCACATGTTTGTTTTTCAGCTCTTCCTGAATCTGTTGCATCTTGGCCTGCATTTGTTGGGCCTGTTTCATGATATTTCCCAAACCGGGCTTAGCCATATCGTTTTCTCCTTCATTATTTCAAGCGTTGGTTGTCTTTTGTTTTTGATCCGTGCCCTCAGCGTGCCTGCGAAGTCATGGCGAGGCAGAAAAGCACGGAGTTGCTCACATCAGCGGAGCTTTTCGCCTCCCAAAGTTTCGATGATCTGCCCGGCCAAAGGATAGGCGCTTAACCAGTCGCCGGTATCCGGTACAGTCTCCGGGGGAGGGGTTTGAATCGGTGTGGATTCGCGTACTGTCTCTGCCGTGTGTTCGGGCTGCGGCTGCGGTGCTGGTTCTTCGGCTGCAGCGACGTTCTCCGCTGCCGGGGCGGTGTTCTCTGCAGCAGGGTGTTTGCCCGCGGGAGAATGGCCGTTCGCATTTGTCCCCTTGAGACAGTGAACGAAAACCTTCATGTTCGTCTCGCTCAGAATAGCTTCCTGAATGAGTTTCTGGTTTTCATTCAAGGTGTTGACATGGAAGGTATCTTTTTCACCAAAAAGAATTTCCAACTGATTACCAGACAAATGGTAGGGCTGGCCGACGGCGAGCATGGAACCGAGAGAGATTTTCTTTTTTTTGACTGCCGCAACCACTCCGGCCCATTTGCTCCTGATGACCTCCAGATCGACCGGCTCGGAACCAGATGCCGTTTCATCACCTGCAGTGGCGTTGGCCGGACCAGGTTCATCCTGATCACGGACGGCATTTTGACGACTCAAGTTTTGGAAAAGGCTGGTGGTTTGCGAACGTGGTGTGAACTGTGGAAGTACGCGGACGTTGTTGGTTTGCGGCTCGGCCGGTTCAACTACTCTTTTTTTTTTCAGCTCCTCGATATCATCGAGAACCTGCTGCAACTCAACAGATGCCGGCATTTTGGCCAATCGTAACAGCAGCATTTCAAGGTGCAGGTGCGGGTTCATGCTCCAGCGGACATCTGCTGCAGCTTCGATAATTACCTGCATCATGCGGATCAGGTCTGTTTCGGAAAAGCGACCGGCATGTTTTTCAAACTCTTCGATAAAGGGCTCAAGCCCGACGAAGTGCTCTTTGGAACCCGTGGTTTTCAGGGTCAGCATCAGATTGAAATGCTCGGCCAGGCCGGAGATCAACTCCTTGATTTCATAGCCTTTTTCATACACATGGCGGGCAATGGAGACCGCCGAGGGCAGATCATGCTCTGCGATGGCCCGGGTGATTTCAAAATATACATCCTGCCCGACAGCACCGAGAAGATTGGCGACATCATCTTCCTGAATTGTGGTGCCGCAGAAAGAGATAACCTGATCCAGCAGGCTTTGACTGTCGCGCATGCAGCCTTCAGATTTGCGCGCGATCAGATAGAGGGCGCTTTTATCGATAGTGATTTTTTCATGCGAACAGATTTTTTCAAGCTGTGCGACGATTTTCTGAGCGGATATTCTGCGGAAGTCAAAACGCTGGCAACGGGAGAGTATGGTTGCAGGCAGCTTGTTTACTTCGGTGGTCGCGAAGATGAAAACCACGTGCGCGGGTGGTTCTTCCAGAGTTTTCAGCAAGGCGTTGAACGCCTCGGTGGTGAGCATGTGCACTTCATCGATGATATAAATTTTGTAGCGGTTGCGAGCCGGCGTGTAACGTGTGCTTTCGCGCAGGTTGCGTACTTCGTCTATACCCCGGTTCGAAGCTCCATCGATTTCCAGCACGTCGATGCTGTTGCCTGCCGTGATTTCTGTGCAGGCGGCGCATGTGTTGCACGGAGTTGGCGTGGGTCCGTTTTCGCAGTTAAGCGCTTTGGTGAGAATTCTTGCAGTCGTGGTTTTGCCTACCCCCCGGGGGCCGGAGAAGATATACGCTGAAGCGAGGCGGTCATTCTTGATGGCATTCTCCAGCGTCGTGGTCACGTGCTCCTGGCCGACGACCTCGGAAAATGTAGTAGGGCGCCATTTTCTGGCTATGACAAGATAGGACATCCCGCCTCCGGTTCATTTGAACTTGAAAGCACCAGTACCTTGTCTGCACTCATGTTACAGATCAAAGCAGGTGGCCGGCGATACAAGGGAACCCACGGCACATGAAAACAATGCTTACCGCTGCTACCTTCCGGTCCTGACGGGGTTGGGCACGTTTCCATTGCGTGGGGCTTAATATCAAGAACCACCTGCTTTGATCTGTAAGCCAAGTTTTATGCTGAAGACAAGAAACACAAACCGGTGCTCAACCACACTCGCCCGTATTCCCCTGAAACACTGCCAGTCTATGCATAACATCAAGCGGAGAGAGGGGGATTCGAACCCCCGATAGGGAAACCCTATACACGCTTTCCAAGCGTGCTCCTTCAGCCACTCGGACATCTCTCCAGTTACCACAAAACCCGGCACAGCCGGGCATCACAATCCTACCCCTGAGGGCGGATGTCATCTCTTCTTTGAATTATCCCACCATCCTGGGCGGATGAAGTTTTCGGATTATAAGCGGAGAGGGAGGGATTCGAACCCTCGGTGATCGATGACCACAACGGTTTTCGAGACCGTCCCGTTAAGCCAGCTCCGGCACCTCTCCCCGGGTCTGCACTGCAATTCAGCGGATCAGGCTCTGCCTTATCTATTTCCGCCTCAGGCCGGACGTTTGTTTTTTTTGCGCAACTCCTGAAAAAACGCTTTCAGCATGCGTGCTGATTTCTCGGCCTCAACACCTGAGATGACCTCAACAGGAGGCCCCATGGCGTCGAGTTGTGTCAGATCAACTTTTGAGCCACACGCTCCCAGGCGTGCATCATGCGCCCCGAACACAAGGCGCGAAATCCGGGCCAGATGAAGCGCGCCCATACACATCGGGCAGGGCTCCAGGGTAACGTACAGTGTTGCGTCTTCCAATCGCCACGACACCTGAGCATTGGCCGCCGCATTCAGGGCGATGATCTCTGCGTGCGCTGTCGGTTCCTGCAGCGTTTCGATCAGATTATGCCCTCGGGCGATGAGCCGGTCTTCATGAATGACAACTGCACCGATGGGAACCTCTCCGCGGTCTGCGGCTTTTTGCGCTTCGGCAAGGGCGAGCTGCATCCATTTCTGGTGCATCTCCATATTTTTACCAACACAAATCAGGTATCATGTGCGAACCGGGACAACCGAAAAAAACACCCGCACAACAACAGGCGTCTGCACAAAAACTCACTTCCAGCTTTCGAAAGTCGTGAAACTTTCAGGCCATATATGAAACAAGGAATCTGTCGGATTCCTTGTTTAGAAAAATGGTACGCCCGGGAGGATTCGAACCCCCAACCTTTTGGTCCGTAGCCAAACGCTCTATCCACTTGAGCTACGGGCGCACATGGTTTTGTAAACCAGATTTCTTGTGTTACGTCGGTTCATTCAACAACCGAACAGCGGAGAGGGAGGGATTCGAACCCTCGATACCGATAACAGTATAACACCTTAGCAGGGTGCCGCTTTCAGCCACTCAGCCACCTCTCCTTCTCTCGCGGAGGGCGAGGGACTCGAACCCCCAAGGGTGTGAACCCGGCGGTTTTCAAGACCGCTGCCTTACCAATTAGGACTAGCCCTCCCAAAGGACAGCCAATATACAAAAAACGGCCCGGTTTGTCAACAGCTTTTTAAGCCGCCGGCCGGCGCATTTTACTGGTTTTTTTTCGCCTTTCGCCAGGCCATCAAAGAGCCTGCGGACGTACCAGGCTACGCCCGAACAAAGAGCTTCCCGGGCAGTTGGACGACCATACCCTGCAGCTCAAAGTGCAGTAACATGGCGAGCAATTCCCCCGAGGGCATCCCCAACTTTTTCGTCAGAGCATCGATGTGAACAGGGTCGCTTGAAATCATATTGAAAACCTGCATCTGTTTTTCTGACAGATGCTCTGTCGCAGCCTGATCATACCCCACCTGATCGAACAAGTCACCCTGCGCCGGAAACTCTCCCAGGATATCCGCAGAGGACATCACCAGCTTGGCACCCTGCTGGATGAGCCGGTGACAGCCAACGCTGTTCTGTGAAAAAATACTCCCGGGCAGAGCAAAAACCTCGCGATTCTGGTCAAGTGCCTGGTATGCCGTGATCAAAGCACCGCTGCGTTCCCCTGCCTCGATAACTATAGTGCCGGCAGACAAGCCGCTGATGATACGGTTTCTGCGCGGAAAATTGACGGCGTCCGGAGGGGTGCCAAAAGGAAATTCGCTGCATAACGCACCCTGTTCTACGATGCGGTTCGCCAGCTTGCGGTTTTCAGCCGGGTAGATTTTATCCAGCCCCGAGCCAAGCACAGCAACGGTGCGGCCTCCAAGGCGGAGAGTTTCGCTGTGAGCAATCGTATCCACACCCCGCGCCAGCCCGCTGACGATGGTTACACCAGAGGCAACCAGCTCACTCACCAGGTGTGCCGTTGCCCTGCGGCCATATTCGCTCGGGCGCCGTGTACCGACTATAGCCAGTGAAAAAGCCGTTTTCCAGTCCGTTTTTCCTTTCATGAACAGGCAGACCGGAGCATCTGCCAGGCGCCGCAGCAACTCCGGATACTCACGATGCCACGGTGTCAGCAAAACAGCACTTTCCGATCCGAGCTTTTCAATCTGCTCACTCCCGAAACGGGAACTACCACAATCGAGAATGGCACCGGCTGTTTCTGGCGTGATACCCGCTAATTTACTCAGCTCAGCCACACTGCCTCCGAGAATAGCAGATGGCTGATGGAAGCGATTGATCAGCGCTCGTAACCTCGCCGGCCCGATACCATCGACGCGTAACAGATTGAGGAGTAATTTTTGTTCTTCGAGGGATTCCTCCCACCCCATCTGGCTATCCCCTGTATGTTCCCGCTCTACTGCTCCGT
>DRLW01000281.1 GCA_011375275.1 Bacteroidota bacterium | reverse complement strand
GGAACTGAAGAAAGATGAGGGCACCGGACAGATATTGCGCACACGCATACGTTTTTGCCCTATGTAGCGGAACTCGCAAGAGTTCCGGCCTTCGGTGTGTCCGAAGTGTTGCCACTTCGACTCCTTCTCCCGAAGTGTTGCCACTTCGGCTACTTCTCTCCCATGCCTGTGCCTGAGCCATAGCTGCATTCGAGCTGGTGAAAAGTGGATGGATTGAAGAAAGATGGGGGGCTCCGGACGGAAACGACACACGCAACGTCGCAGCGCCGCGGAGACAAACAAGGTGAAATGCTGGAAATCTCTGGTGCTGCCTTTGTGTGCGAATAATAAATCGCTCAGGCCAGCAAGGGTTATGTTATGGCTCAAGTGGGCTGATCGAGAGCGGTTGCCTGTGAAAGAATTCTGCGCCGTTTTTCTGTCATCTGATGCCGGTAAATGGCGTCATCGTGGGCCTGTTTTTGCGAATTTATTGTTTTTTTAAAACAGCGAAATTACCTATATTCCGGTCGTGTGATGACGTTAATTTTCCCAGAAAGGAAGGCTGAAATATGAAAACTTTTGAGCTGATGATGCAGAGCAACCATGAGCAGGTGGTATTCGGTTATGACCGCGATACCGGCCTGAAGGCGATTATTGCCATTCACAATACCATCCTCGGCCCGGCCCTGGGTGGAACCCGCATGTGGATGTATGAAACCGAGGAAGACGCTCTGAATGATGTCCTGCGTTTGGCACGGGGTATGACCTATAAAGCGGCAGTTGCTGGTTTAAATCTCGGCGGCGGCAAGGCCGTGATTATCGGCGATCCCAAAAAAGATAAATCAGAAGTTCTGTTTCGTGCCTATGGCCGTCTGGTCGAAGGGTTGGGCGGGCGGTATATTACCGCTGAGGATGTCGGCACGGATGTGCGGGATATGGAGTGGGTGCGAACGGAAACCAGTTTTGTGACCGGTATTTCCGAAGCCCTCGGCGGCAGCGGTGATCCCTCGCCCGTGACCGCGCGCGGCGTGTTTTATGGCATACGCGCCTGCACCCAGCACCAGTTCGGTACCACCTCGATGAAAGACATGCGCGTCGCTGTGCAGGGCCTGGGACATGTTGGTACGTATCTGTGTGAGTTTTTGCACGAGCAGGGCGCGCAGCTCTATGTCACAGATATCGATGCAGATCGGGTCAAGAATGTCGTCGAACGTTTCAATGCCACGGCTGTGGCCCCGGATGAGATTTACGATGTTGACGCAGAGATTTTTGCGCCCTGCGCTCTCGGCGCGATCATCAACGACGAAACCCTCGATCGTTTCAAGTTTAAAATCATCGCCGGGGCTGCCAACAACCAGTTGCGTGATGAAAAAGTTCACGGCCAGCATCTCAAAGAGAAAGGCATTCTCTATGCCCCGGACTATGTGATCAACTCTGGTGGTTTGATCAATGTCGCCAATGAAATAGAAGGCTATAACAGGACGCGGGCACTGAAGCAGGCTGAGGAAATTTATGGCATCGTTAAAAATGTTCTCGACGTTGCCAAAAGCGAAGATATTCCGACCAATATCGCCTCCAACCGCATCGCGGAGAGGCGCGTGGAGCAGGTGGCCCGTCTGCGCCGGCGGTTCATCACCGACCGGCCGATTCATTTCTATAAAGGCCCTCGCCGCCTGACGTGATTCGTGATTTTTTGAGTTCAGTTTTAGAAAGCCCCTGGTGCCTCTCTGTTGCGCCGGGGGCTTTTTTTTGATGTTGTTTTCGGCCGGTGTAAGGCGGGTTGTGAACGCTGGAGCGTCCAGCAGAGGCGTCACACCGCAGGGGCGGTGTGACGAGAAGTTGGGGGCTAAATGTTTTTCACTTTTTCCACGCTTTTGTCCGGGCCGACGACGATGATAATGTCGTCCTTGCGCAGGGTTTCGCCCGGCGTCGGGACGATACTGATGATCTTGTTGCGCGGTCCCTTGCGTTTGATCAGGATGACGTGGATGTCAAATTCTGCCCGCAGGTTCAGGTCTTTGAGTGACTTGCCGGCAAAATGCGCCGGACAGGCGATTTCGGCCAGCGAGTATCCCTCGACGAAATCGAGGGTTTTGGCCTCGTCCAGAAACTGCACCGAGTGCGCCAGCTCTGAGGTGACGTCGTATTTGGAGATTTCGTCGTTGTACTTTTCGATCACATCTTTGAGGGTGATCTGGCCGATGATTTTTTTCTGCGATTTCCCATCCGCATGCACGGGCATGATATCGACGTGATGGGTGCCGAAGATTTTCATGGCATTGTCGAGGGTCTCATTTTCCGAAATCGTCGGGATGGAATTCTCAACCAGGTCGTGGGCGATAACCACGTCCGCGAGGTTTTCCTGGTCCTGCAGCACATGCCGGATCTGCGTGAACGAGATCGCACCGATGAGGTTTTTCTCCTTATCGACAACAAAAAAGTGCTGGTGCGGGCTTTCCATAACTTTTTTCATCAACGCCTTGAAGGGCATGCTCTGCGGGATCAGCTCGATATTTTTATCCATGATCTCCTTGACCTGGATGGAGCGCAGAACGTTGGTATCCCGGCCCTTGAAAAGCTGTACGCCGCGGTTGACGAGTTTGATGGTGTAGATCGATTCTTTCAGCATCTTCGAGCGGAAAATTGTGGCGATGATGCTGGTCACCATCAGCGGCAGGATGATGCTGTAATCGTTGGTCATCTCAAAAATGATGAGGATGGCGCTGATGGGCGCGTTGGTTGCGGCTGCGACGACAGCCCCCATGCCCACAAGGGCATACGCCCCGGAAGAGGCAGTGATGTTCGGCAGAAACTGATGGATGAACTCGCCGAAAAAACCGCCGGTCATGGCGCCGAGAAAGAGAGAGGGTGCGAAGATACCTCCGGACCCGCCCGACCCCAGACTGATCGAGGTGGCAAAGATTTTCATAAAGATGAGCAGGAGCAGCCACTGCCACTCCAGAGAGCCGTTCAGAGCGTTCATCATCGTATCGTAGCCGACTCCGTAGATGTGCGGGATCATGCATCCCATCGCACCGATGATCAGGCCGCCGATCGTGGTCTTGACATATTCCGGCACTTTCATGTTGTCGAACAGAACTTCGCTTCTGTACAGCGTTTTGATGAACAGCAGAGCAACAAAGCCGGAGATGAAACCGAGAATGACATAGGGGATGAGCTCAAAGGGACTGATGAGCTCGTAGGAAGGGACAGTAAAAGCACGTTCGTCGCCGAGGAAAGTGTGCGAGACCACGGTAGCCGTGACCGAGGCGATCACGATCGGGCTGAACTGCGGAACACCAAAATCCCCGAGGATGATTTCCAGGCTGAAGAGTGCGCCGGCGATGGGGGCATTAAACGCCGCGGCAATTCCTGCTGCCGCACCGCAGCCGACAAAAGTGCGCATGCGCTGGGTGTTCACCTGCAGGAACTGGCCGACCATACTGCCGATCGAAGAACCGATCTGGATGATGGGGCCCTCACGCCCCACAGAACCACCGCCACTGATGAAAACCGATGAGGCCAACAGCTTGGCGATGACCACGCGCGGCCGGATGATACCACCACGGAGCGCGACGGCTTCCATAACCTCGGGCACGCCGTGCCCCTTGGCCTCGCGGGCGACGTATTGGATGATAAAGCCGACGAAAAGGGCCGCTCCGGTCGGGATCAGGATTTTCAGCCACCACGAAATGGCGTAGTAATGCGAAACGTCGAGCTCAGCCGTGCCCCAGAAAAGAGTGCGGAAAAGCTTCAGGGCATAGTGAATGCCCACAGCTCCGAGCCCGGCCAGCAGGCCGATCACCACAGCGGCGATGACCATAAATGTATGTTCGGTTGCTTTGAAGTTGAGAAAAGTTTGCATCAGGTGTTTGCGAGCGATCAGCGCGCTCCTGTGCAAGCGGGCCAGCAGTTTCTGAAACGGCATGTGTTCTCCAATAGCGGTTTTGTGCGAAAAACCTAAAATTTAAAACCAATCGAGACATAAGTCAAGAAACGATTTAGAGAACCACTCATCGCAGTGAACTCTATTGGCCCGATCGGTGTGCCGGCGCCGAGGGTGATGCCCACGCCACTTTCATAGCGCTGCCGGGAAATATTCCATGGCCAGCGCGAAAACGTATTCCCCGTGTTCAGGCGGACGATCAGAAAACGCTGTAGCTGGAATTCGTATTGCAGCCCGATTTGCACAGCCTGCACAGCCGGGCCGATGAGCTGGCCGGGGTAAAATCCACTGAACAGCTCGCTGCCGCCAAGGGTGAAGTTGTAATGCAGCGGCAGATCGCTGAAGCGTGTATTGCCGGCCAGCAGGGAACCGAGCAGGGTCAGCCTGTCTGAAACCTGCAGGTAGCCGCGCCAGTCGAGCCACGAGCGCCAGAAAGAAGCCTGGCTGCCGAGCTTTGCCGAGCTGTATTCACTGCGCAGACGGATCCACTGGCCGGAAGTGGGGAAGACCGTCCGGTCGATCGTGTCGAACTGCACCATGGCATAGACAAAGGAGATGTTCTGGGAGATATCTTCATACTCCGGCGGTGCGATATCCGGTGAAAGCAGGTAGCTTTCGATGTGCGCACCGACACTCGAAGCCAGCGAATTGTTGTAGATCGTGCCGATGGAGAAATCTCCCAGCAGACTTTTTCTGCTCAGTCTGGCGATACGCCGGGCGCCAGTGTAGATATCGAAGGGAGCACTCTCATACAGCGTGTACAGACGAACCCCGAGCCCGGACCGGAGGCCGGAGTGCGCATAAAATTCGCCTTCGAGGCGTGTTTTCCCGGCCAACTGCAGATCGATCAGCAAGGCGGAAGACTTGCCGGTGCGGTTGCGGATTGTGGTGTTGAACAGCAGGGTGGTCTTGTGCTCCGAATCATAGCGCGCTCCAAAGCGAAAAAGGTTGGCAAAGCGTTCCTTGACCTTGAGCTTCAACAGGTGGCCGTTGGCTGAAACGGGCACGAATGTATAGGAGATGGTTTCGAAAAACTGCAGGCTGTACAGGCGCTCGATGCCCCGCTCCAGTGCGTCTGATGAAACATAGCCGGGCAGATTCAGGTTGAGCTCGGAGCGCACGACCTTTGGCGCAACCTGGCTCAGGCCATCGATGCGCAGCTCCTGTACGAAAATAGTATCCGAACGCGGAACAGATACCGGAACAGCCTGTGGCAGATGCAGGGAATCGATCAGAGCCTGCAGTGCGGGCAGTACTTTCAAAGCCGCCTGCCTGCCGACGGCAATCAGCCGGTCTGTCTTGTCGTAATCATAAAATGAAAGGCCGTTGAGCTCGGGGGTGATCAGCAGGTCACAGAGCTCGCGCTGTTTTTTCGTCGTCAGCACGGCTTTGAGGCGCACGGCCTGATCCAGAATTTCGACAAAATCGGTGAGCTCGCCTGCCGAGCGCAGCGGTGTGCCGACATCAACTCCGATGACGATATCCGCGCCAAGGCGGATGACGTCTTCAGCCGGGAGGTTCCGCGTCAGGCCGCCATCGACGAGCAGGCGATCATCGATGCGAACAGGCGTAAACAGGGTCGGGATCGCCATGCTGGCACGCAGAGCTTCGGGCAGGAACCCCTGTTCAAGCGGTACTGCCTCTCCGCTGGCGAGGTCTGTTGCGACGCACACAAATGGGATCGGGAGGTTTTTGAAATCCCGGATATTGTGCGCCGGCCAGGTCAGGCGCAGAAGCAGCTCAGCGATGTTCTGCCCGGCTTTCAGCCCGGGAGGCAGTTTGAAGCGTCCGCCCTCGATGACGAAGGAGCCGATGTACCGGCTATCGAACCGCTTTTCGGCCATGGGCAGCAACCGGCGATGGCGCATGTCGGTGATGATGTGCTGCCAGTCCAACGCTGTGACGATGTCTTTGATTTCATCCGGCCTGTACCCGATCGCATACATGCCGCCGACGATCGCACCCATGCTGGTTCCGGAGACCATATCGATCGGCAGGCCGAGGTCGTGCAGCACTTCGAGCACGCCGATATGGGCGATGCCCTTAGCACCGCCTCCACTGAGCACGAGACCGATGCGCGGGCGCGCGGGCGTCGTCTCATCGCCGGCATAGACCGGGCAGACGAGCAGTGCGATGAGCACGATAGCACATGCCAGCCGCGTCAGATCAGGGCATTTTGCGGGCAAACTGCGCAAAACTGTAGCTGTGTGGATTCTCGTCATCAGGGAGGTGATCCTCTCTGGAGATTTCCTGCCAGTGTGAAAAATCGATATCCGGGAAAAAGACATCGCCGTCGATCGCTTCGTCGATAAAGGTGATGTAGAGCCTGTCAGCGTGCGCAAGAGCTTCTGCATACAGCGTTGCCCCACCGATGATAAAGGCTTCTTCTGCTCCGCTGTCCCGGGCTGTGTCCAGCGCATCCTGCAGCGAGGGCACGACCGTGCAGCCGCCGGCGCCGGCCCGAAAGTCCGGATTGCGGCTGAGAACGATGTTCAGCCTGCCGGGCAGCGGGCGGCCGATGGATTCATAGGTTTTGCGGCCCATGATGATCGGTTTGCCCATGGTGGTCGCTTTGAAAAAACGCAAATCAGCCGGCAAGCGCCAGGGCAGAGCGTTGTTTTTGCCGATGACGCGATTCGCAGCCATGGCAACGATGATGGAGATAGTCATGAGGGCCTCGCCTGTGCGTTTCATCTGAAGAATTCATAAGCTGGCTCAAGGCTGCAAAGACCTGGTCTGAGCGATTCGCTGCAAAACAGCAAAATATTTTTTGTGACAAGATATTGTTCTTATTTTAGATGTGCGTCTGCTAATCCGGATATCCAATTAACTCAGCCAACCGGGCCCGGCTCCGATACCGGCATCTGTCATTCCGGCCAAGCGAAGCGCAGTGCCGGAATCTCATCATTTCGGGCACGTGCCAGAGTCCGGGAGATTCCGGTCTTCCCCTGCGGGGAAACCGGAATGACGGTTCTGGGGTAGGCACATGCTGTTGTCACGCGGTCTGGTTGAAAAAATGCAACCGTGCTGACTTAAATGGATAACCAGTGTCTGC